>NZ_JGVT01000003.1:130309-413118 GCF_003665005.1 Petrotoga sp. Shatin.DS.tank11.9.2.9.3 | reverse complement strand
CCCTGTGACCCTTTTAAAATCAAATTCTTAATTTTTGAAAATGATTTTTAGAATTTTTTATGTAAGGTGCGCTTATTCTTTATTTGAGCCTCTTCGCTCCGCTCCCCACCCTTCTATGGAAGGGACCTGCGGTCCCTTAGACTCTGGGGGGGAGGACTTCGCCATGCCGTTACTTGTATAGATATTGGCAGATCCTCCAGCCAAATAATAATCTCAATGCTTCATAAAATGGTAAATCTAAAAAGAATGTAAAGTTCTTTTGGTACTTAGTTTTAAGATCTATTATCGCTTTGTTTAGGTTGTCATAATAGTTGGGGCCTTTTAAATTGATTTTAATTCCTGTTTTGTGTTGTGTAAATAAATCTCCTATTACTTTTTTAGAAGTGGTTTCTGTTGATGATAAAAATATTAGTGGAACATTGTTGAAAAACTGTTCGATTTTTTTAGCATACGAGTTGAATTGCTGTATATCTTTTTCTTGGAAGTATTTGTATAATAATATTTCATAAAGTTCGGAATCTTCAGCTTTGTAAGGTTTAGGATTACCAGTTTGAAATAGTATTCTTTCATAAAAAGGACAATAACTAGGCGGTTCTACTTTTTCAGAGCTCGATAAAGTTTTGATGCAGTTTATACATGGAGTTTTATCTTCTTTCAATAGAGCAAATGTAGAGAAGGCTTTTTCCGAATCTGAAATAAATAGACTTACATAATAGTTGATCAAATTTACAACCCTTTTTGCTTTCCCTTCAAGGTAAGCTTTTGATAAAAAGGATAAAGATTTTTGAAAGTCTTTCTCGTAAGCACTCAAACCCATGTTTATAAACGAATAATCTAATAAGGAATTAGCCACTTTGATCATTTTGTAGGCGTTAAAAAAATCTTTTCTTTTTAGAAAGAATAGGCTGAGAGTTAAATATACTAAACCATTTTTTGGGTGTGTATTGATTAGTTCAGTAAAATATTTATTTGAGTCCTCGTCATCACGTATGATTTTCAAAAAACCCATGTTTATCTTAGAGTCTAAGTCACTTTTTCTTTCAAAAAATTTTTCGGCCTTTTGAAAATCATTTCTGAATAGGTGCATCATGCCAAATTGATTTGAATATTCTTGAAGAGATTTGTGACTTAACCTGATTTCAAAAAAATTCGACAATTTCTCGTTCGATAGATCTATATCGTAAATTATCAAATCTAACCAATTATTTATATTGTTTATTGAGACACTTAATTTTTCTATTTCGTAATCAGCCTCATATATGGTTTTAGTTGTTTTCTTTTTTTGCTGTGTGTCAGGTTTTCTTATGCCTTTTTTTTCTAATTCTTTTTCGATTTCTTCTTTTATTTTGTATAAATTTCGCAATTTATCTTCTGCATTATTATTTTCATTAGTCAATTTTTTCACTCCTATCCAAAGTAAAACTGAAATAAGAATCCTTTCCAATAATTATATGATCGTTCATGTTGATACCTAAGATCTCACCAGAATCCATAATTTTTTTGGTAATGTCCCTATCGTGCATGCTCGGTGTGGGATCCCCTGATGGGTGATTGTGTACTAAAATAAAAGATACTGCATTGTACATTATAGCTTCTCTAAAAATATCTCGCGGGTGAGCAATTGACATATTTACCGTTCCGTTGGAAATATCTTTGATAGTAATGATGTGGAGTTTAGAATCTAAAAAAATAGCTCTTACAGTTTCTGTGCTGAGATATATCATGTCCTCACAAACATGGTATGCTTCTTCTGGAGAGGTTACCTTTTGATACTTTTGACGCAATTTTTGAAGGTGATATCTTTTGCCTATTTCTAACGCAGCTTTTAGATTTATTGCTCCAACTTTTCCTACTCCTTTTTCTTTTGATATTTCTTCAAGTGATATATCGACCAATTCACTCAATGTTTTATACTTTTTTAATATTTGTTCGGAAACATCAAATACGTTATAATTTCTAACTCCATGTCTTAAAATGATGGCTATAAGTTCCTGGTCTGTGAGAGATTGGGGCCCATATTTTTCTAGTTTCTCTCTTGGTTTTAGTTGATCTTCCATTACTCTCTCCTTTTCGGCTTTTGATAGGAATTTTGGAATATTTGAAATGTTTTTATGAGGTTGCTAACATATGTCTCAATTGCCAGTATAATTTTGCAATAGGTAGACCCATTATGTTGTAGTAATCACCTTCAATTTTTTTGACAAAAACAGCGGCAAAATCTTGAATAGCATAGGCTCCCGCTTTGTCATATACGTTGTTATTTTTTATATAAAAGTCTATCACTTCTTCATCCAATTTGTAAAAAGTTACTTTCGAAACTTCATAAAAGGAAGAGAATTTTTCCATTGATCTTAAAGTTACTCCTGTGTAAACACAATGAGTTTTATTCGATAATGTTTGAAGCATTTCGAAAGCTTCATCGTAATTGTGAGGCTTTCCAAATATTTTTCCATCCAAAGTTACTATAGTATCAGCCGTTATGAGAAGTTCTCTATCTGAAATTTCTATATTTTTACTTTTTTTATATGAAATTTCTTGTACAATTTCAGAAGGTGTCGTAGAGTTATAAGTTTCATCAGTATTAGCTGTTCTGATCGTAAAATTTTTTGTTATTAATTTTAAAAGTTCTTGTCTTCGTGGGGATGAGGATCCTAAAACCAATTCAACTTTTGAATCTATCAAGGTTCACACTCCTTAAAATATAACTCACAATTGCTCCGTTTATGAATGCCGTTATTATACCGAAAAAAAGCATGTAAGGGTAATACCAAAAAATATTAGGTGATTTAACAATAAAAAGACTGGCTATAATTAATTGTACAGTGTTGCTGAAAAAGGCTCCAATTTCACTAATTCCTAAAATACCAAATTTGTTGGTAATTTTGAAAGATAAGGACATAAATAAAGCACTGGCGAGTGATCCTCCCAATCCCATCCAAAAGACGGGAGATAAAAACCTTCCACTTATTATTGAACCAAGCAAAGTTTTTAACAAAGCTATGTACAAGGTATTAGTAATGCTAATTCCACTCACTACAGACAACAACAAAGGGAAGTTAGAAAACCCCCATCTCGCACCAGGCACTGAAACAGGCATGGGTAAAAAGGATTCAACATAGTAAATTGCGGAGGCTAATGCGGTTAAAATAGATATATATGATATTGTTTTTGTTCTTTTTACCATGTATAGATATCAATCCCCGTGTCATCTGCGTTACCTAATGGTTTTACAACTATTTCATTTGGAATACAAATAATGGGTTGATTAGGGTTTTCTACCCATCCTGTATTTTCACAGACTTTCAAAGGACATGATGAATCGGTAACTCTAATTCTTTGATCTATGTATTCTACATTCATCAATAACTCACCTTCATCATTTGTTATGCTGTAAGTTCCGTCTTTTGTTATTTGTAAAATTTGCTCCCCTTTTAAGTAAACTTCTGCACCGTTTATGCCCTTTTTTGGATAAGCGTTCATAAAAATCATTACTAAAACTAACAATATTACAACTAAAAGTAGGTACAGATCATTTTTCTTAGTGAATTTCATAAACTCTCACATTTTCTCCCGAAAATAGTCAAAACCACTTGTCTCAGTACTTTCCCCTGTTGGAGATATAATCAAAGCTTGAATGCCAAAATCTGTGAAATAATCTAAGGCAGGGTTATCGTATCCTAAAACGAAAAGAGCCGTAGAAAAGACGTCCGCTATCATCGCTTTTTCTGCAATAACAGTTACACTGGATGCGTTTCCTGCAGGATAACCATCTTCTGGATCTAATATATGATGATATTTTTTACCTTCTTCGATAAAAAATCTTTCGTAATCTCCAGATGTTGCAACAGCACCGCTTGTTAAATAAATTGTATCTATCGATTTTAAGGCATCTTGTGAAAAAGGGTCCCTTATCCCTATAACCCAGGCAAGTTCTCCAAACTTTGGACCTATTATTCCAATATCTCCCCCCGCATCGACAAAACCTGTAGCTCCAGGATCTATTTCCTTAATTTTTTGTATAACTAAATCAATTGCGTATCCTTTAGCTATTCCTCCTAAGTCTACTTCGACACCATCTTTTAGTAAAGAAATTTCTCTCTTTTCTTCATCAATTTTTATGAATCTATAATCAACGTTTTCTAATGTTCTATTGATTTCTTCTTGGATTGGAACTTTTTTTGGAGAATTTATGTCATCAAATCCCCACAATTTAAGTAAAGGTCTCACTGTAGGGTCGAAAGCCCCACCAGTTATTACTGCATAATTGTAGGTAGCTTGAAATAAAAATAATCCCTCTTCGTCGACTTCAACCTTTCTGTCAGTATTTAATTTTTGGATTATACTACCTTCGACGTTGGGACTAAATTTGTTGTGTAATCTGTACAACTCTTGTTCTGCTGTATTCAACAAAACATTTGAAGATACTTTATCCCCTGCTACTTTTACCCTTACAATAGTGCCAAGTACTGGGAACTCTTTTTCTTCGTAAACTGGGGTCGGCTTAGAAAATAACAACAAAGATAACAAAAGTACTCCTACACCAAGTGCAGCTATATAAAGATATACTCTTAAACTATGCATATTTTTCTGCCGCAATTTTTACACTCTCCGTTTTCATTCAGATTTTCAATTTTTATGTCGTATCCTTTTCTTTGAATAAGGAGTGCTCCACAATCTGGACAATAAGTATTTTCGTATGTTGAAGACAAAATGTTTCCAAGATATACAAAATTGAGATATTTTTTTGCAAGCTCATAGGTTTTTTCTAAAAAGGTAATATCTGTCGGTGATTCGTTATATTTATATGCAGGAAAATATCTAGATAAATGAAGAGGAATATCTTTAGAAATGTTTGCCAACCATGAAAACTCTTCTTCTAGTTCATCTAAATTATCGTTTACTTTTGGAACCACCAGTGTTGTAACTTCAACGTGAATGCCTTCTTCATAGGCTATTTTTATCGTTTTTTTAACAGGTTCTAATCCCCCTTTTAATAGTTTCATATAATTCTTATCATTGTATACTTTTAGGTCTATATTCATCGCGTCTATATATTGTAGCATAAGTCTCAAGGGTTTTTCATTTATGAATCCGTTTGTTACTAAAACATTGTAGTTGTCCGGATTAGCGTACTTCACCTGCCTTGATGAATCTAAAACGAATTCATACCAAACTATCGGTTCGGAATATGTATACGCAACACCCCGAACGCCATAATTATCAATCAAAGATGGAATAGCGCTGGGATATATTTTCTTTTGATATTCAGGTTTCATATGTGCAATTTCGTAATTTTGACAAAAAGGGCATTTTAAATTACAGCCCCAGGTCCCCAGAGAAAGGATTTTTTCACCCGGATGAAAATGAAAAAGTGGTTTTTTCTCCATCGGATCAAGAGCCATACTGGTAACGTCCCCATAATTCAATGAATACATCTCACCTTTTACATTTTGCCTAACCCTACATATCCCTGTTTTGCCAGGATATAATATACATTGGTGCGGACATAAGGTACATTTCAAAATATCATCTTTAAATTCCTCATAAAACAAGGAATTGATTTTCATTTACTTCACCTTCTATTAATATTTAAAAAAACCTTTCCACAGTGAATTTATATATTTCTATTGGTTCATTTTTATAAATACCCGCTTTTAATTTTACTATTCTCAATTGTTCTTCTACGGTATCAACTCCTTCCAAGTCAGGTAGAAGAACACCTCTTTTGTAACCACTTTTAACAACTATTCCGAAGATTTTGGGATCTAGCTCAATAATATCGTTAACTTTTTCTAAATCGGATAGAACATCAACAGAAATAACTAGATCGTCTAATTCTTTTGGCGAAAGAGGAGGGAACCGCGGATCACTTGTGGCAGCAGAGATCGCATTTTCTCTTATTTCCATGATTAAATTATCGTAAACGGGCATAATGGTACCAATACAACCTCTCAATTCTCCAGAGCTTTTGTGAAGGCTCACAAAGCAACCTCTTTTTTTGTTAAACAAATCTTTTGGAAGAGTTTCATCAAAATCTATTTTTCTCTTTTCTTTTACATACGCTTCAATCACTTTTCTTGCCCAAACTACATAAGGATGATGTTCATTCAATATTATCACCTCTTTAAATTTCAAAACATTCAAGGCGAATTTCATTCATAACATTTATTAAATTATAAAGTAAACTTTATTTTTCATTGGTGCATTATAATATATTTTCAAGCGAACACATTAAAAAAAAAATAATTATAGAGTAGCAAGGAGAAAAATAAATATGACAAAATATGCAAAAACAAGGTTTCTCTCAATTTTAGAGGCTGGTTCATACAACGCGTTCTTTATCGGTACACAAGGGTTTATTTTTACATCTATTGCTCTATACTTTAACGCATCTCCTCTTTTTATATCAATTATGACCTCTTTTCCTATTATAGCACAGATGTTTCAGATTTTCTCTTCACGAATCAACCAATTCATTGGTTCTAAGAAGAAAAGCCTTGTAATAAACGCCTTTATATCGAGGACTTTATTCGTTTTATTGCCCATTTTCATATTTTTTGATGTGAGATCTGAGTATATTATGTTAATTATTATTCTTTTATTTTCTTTTTTTGGAACATTCGTGGGCAACACTTGGACGGTTTTAATTAGAAGCGTAGTTCCTTTTGAACAAAGAGGTAAATATTTCGGACTTCGTAATATATTCGCTTCCATAACTGGTATAATTATGTTGTATCTTTATTCAATGTTTTTAGAATTTCCAAACTTTAAAACAGGGTTGTTGCTGGTTACAAGTTTTATGGCAATTTTCTCTGTTCTTTCAGCTTTTTTGTTAGTGAAACATGAATTTCCTGAAGAAAGCGAAAAAATTTCTTCCGTTAACTTAAACATTTTTACTCCCTTTAAAGATAGAAACTTTAAAAATTTTCTCTTATTTATGTTTGTTTGGAGTTTTGCCATAGAATTTGTAAGGCCTTATTTTGCTTATTATGAAGTGGCAATTTTGAATATAAATTATCAATTCCTTGGGAATATGGGAATAATAACAAGCGTTATTTCTGTTTTTTTGTATTTGTTTTATGGTATAGTGGCAGACAGGTTTGGCAGCAAAAACGTTCTAAGCTTGGGAATTTTGTTGTCAACTTTTAGCCCAATGATGTACTTTTTAATGAATGAAAGTAATTATAGGAGTATTTTATTATTAAATGCAATTTTTGCGGCGTTCGCTTGGTCGGCGATAAATTTAGCCATTTTCAACTTACTCTTAGAAATATCCAAAGAACCATCCGAAAATTATATCGCTGCCAACTCTTTCGTTGCAGGTATTGCCGCTATTTTCGGCTCGTTGAGTGGGGGTTTTTTAGCAAACCATCTCGAAAATATAGAAATCAATTTTATGGGGGACCCCTATCATGGGATTCAATTAATTTTTATTATAGGGTTCGTATTAAGAATCATATCTGTTATTCTATTAACTGAAGTTGAGGCAATGGAAAAGCCCATCAGATATAAAGGAATATTCTCCCCCGAGGCAGCATTGTTTAAAAGAAGAGAAATCAATTTTCCCTTTGATTTTTTCCGAAGGAACGGTAAGAAAGTCAAAAAAAATGAACTTCCCCTTTCAGCTGATTTAGAAAAGGAAGAAAAGAGTCAAGTGGTTCCAGAAGTTCCAGAAGAGGGAAAGAGTCAAGTAGTTCCAAATAACAATAAAGAATAAAATGAACCTTAGGTCTTTTCCTTAAATGGGGAGAGTTACTATTTCATAAAAAATTTAGGAGGTTGCCTTAATGGATATTGGAAAAAGATATATGCCGCACGAACTTGAAAATAAATGGTATAAGCTTTGGGAAGAAAACCATTCCTTTGAACCAAAGCCAGGGAATGGTAAGTTTAGTATAGTCATTCCTCCTCCAAATATTACAGGAAGAATACACATTGGTCATGCTTTGAATATCGTTCTTCAAGATATTTCCGTGAGATATAATAGAATGAAAGGTAAAGAAACAGTTTGGATACCCGGAGAAGATCATGCGGGTATAGCCACACAACATGTTGTTGAAAAATATCTTTTAAAAGAAGAAGGTAAAAGAAGAGAAGATTATACTAGAGAAGAATTTTTAAAAATTACTTGGGATTGGGCAAACAAATATCGTAATCACATACGTGAACAGATAAAAGCATTGGCAGCTTCTGTCGACTGGAGCAGAGAAAGATTCACTTTAGATGAAGGACTCAACCAAGCGGTAAGAAAGGTCTTTGTGTCCTTGTACAACGATGGTTTAATATACAAAGGAAAGTATATAGTAAATTGGTGTCCTTCCTGCGGAACCGTTTTGGCAGACGACGAAGTTGAGCACAGTGAAGAAAAAGGCAAGCTTTGGTATATAAAATATCCTTTGGAAAATACTCAAAACTATGTAACTGTCGCAACTACCAGACCTGAAACTATGTTAGGAGATACAGCACTGGCTGTTAATCCTTCAGATGAAAGGTATAAAGATTTAATCGGTGAAACGGCTATTTTACCAATTGTTGGTAGGAAATTGAAAATTATAGCCGATCCTTACGTAGATACAAACTTTGGTACAGGTGTCGTCAAGGTTACCCCCGCCCATGATCCAAATGATTACCAAATTGGTTTAAGGCATGACTTGGAAAGAATACAAATTATAGATGAAAATGCAAAAATAAACGAAAATGGTGGAAAGTACGCAGGATTAGACAGGTATATAGCCAGAGAAAGAATAGTCGAGGACTTGAAGAAAGAGGGATTATTAGAAAAAGAGGAAGATTATACTCATTCTGTAGGTCATTGTTACAGATGTGATACCGTTATAGAACCTCTCCTTTTAGATCAATGGTTTGTTAAAATGAAACCCTTAGCAGAAAAAGCTATACAAGTGGTTGAAAATGATGAAATAAAATTTTACCCTGAAAGATGGAAGAAAGTGTATCTCAACTGGATGTATGAAATAAGGGATTGGTGTATATCAAGACAACTATGGTGGGGTCATAGAATCCCCGTTTGGTATTGCCAAAATTGTGGACATGTCAACGTATCCGTGGAAGACGTTAAAAAGTGTGAAAAATGCGGATCCACGGATTTAAAACAAGATGAGGATGTACTTGATACCTGGTTTTCTTCTGCTCTTTGGCCCTTTTCTACCATGGGATGGCCTGAAGAAACGGAAGATCTGAAAAAATATTATCCAACCGATTTGTTAGTTACTGGATTTGACATAATCTTTTTTTGGGTTGCAAGAATGATAATGATGGGAGAAAAGTTCATGGGCGAGAAGCCCTTTCATGATGTGTACCTGCACCAACTAGTAAGGGACAAATATGGAAGAAAGATGTCTAAATCGTTAGGCAACGGTTTAGATCCCTTAGAAGTAATTAACGAATACGGGACAGATCCGGTTAGATTTACTTTAGCGGTTTTAGCTGCTCAAGGAAGAGATATTAAATTGGATGTTGGTTCATTTGATGCCTACAGAAGGTTTGCAAATAAAATATGGAACGCTACTAGATTTGTACTTTTAAACATGGAAGACCACGAGAAAATCGAACTTAAAGAAGAAGATTTGAAAATCGAGGACAAATGGATTTTAAGTAGATTGAATTCTACAATACTAGAAATCTCGAAAGATTTAGAAGATTACAACTACGATCAAGCTGCAAGAAAACTGTACGATTTTTTCTGGAATGAATTATGTGATTGGTATATAGAAGCCTCAAAAAATAGGTTAAATTCGAGTGGTAACGATAAATTGATAGTACAAAACGTTATCTTGCAAGTCTTTGATTCTTCATTACGCTTATTACATCCTTTTATGCCTTATATATCAGAAGAACTATGGCAAAAATTGCCTATTGAAAAAGATTCTGAGTTACTGATAAGCGCCAAATGGCCAGAGTATAACGAGAATAATATTTATCCTGAAGCTGAAAAAGTATTTTCAAAGGTTATGGAGTTAGTAAGTGGTATAAGGAACGTTAAAGCCGAAATGGACATACCCCAAACACAAGAGGTTGAAGTAAAATACAAAATTGTAGCAAAAAACGACGATTTTATAGAAAAAAACATAAAACTAATTGAACATTTAGCTTTTTTGAAAGGTATAACTCAAACCGAAGTGAAACCGGCAAAATCTGCCACTGCTTATGTAGATGAAAGTGTAGAAGTTTACATACCTTTAGGCGAATATATAGACGTTGATACAGAAAAACAAAGATTAACAAAAAAATTGGAAAAGCTATCAAAAGATATAGAACTGTATAATAAAAAATTATCGAATAAAAATTTTGTTGAAAAGGCCGATCCAGATGTAGTAGAAAAAACTAAAGAAGATTTGAAGGAAAGTGAGAAAAAATATCAAAAATTACAAGCACTCTTAAAGGAGCTTAGTTAGATGGAATTTACCAATTTAGTTGACTATCTTTATCAAAGAGGAGCAGCAAATTTCAAAGTAAAGTTGGGTCTAGAAAGGATAGATGAATTAAGTAAACGCATTGGAAGTCCACAGAACACGTTCAAAAGTATACACATTACAGGTACCAATGGAAAAGGAAGTGTTACCAGTGCGATTTCACGGATTTTAAGGTTAAATGGAATGAAAGTTGGGACCTTTATATCCCCACATTTGGTTTCATTAACAGAGAGAATAAAAGTGAATGGAGAAAACATTTCTGAAAGAGAATTTGTGGAGATATATAATGAAATTGAAGAAGAAGTAAAAACAATGGATCTGAAAGGTGAAGAATATGCCCCGTCATTCTTTGAAATCACAACAGCTATGGCTTTTAAGTATTTTGAAAAGCAAAAAGTTGATGTAGGCGTTTTTGAAGTAGGGTTAGGTGGAAGATTGGATGCTACTAATATTATTAATTCCGACGTTTCAGTCATAACCTCTATATCTAAAGACCATACCAAAACTTTAGGCGATACTATTGAAGCTATAGCTTACGAAAAAGCCGGTATCATAAAGAAAAACAATTTTTTGGTATTGGGAAATATAGACGAAAGCCCTAAAAAAGTTATCCTAAATAAAGCTAAAGAAGTCAATGCAGAAAAGATTTATGAACATGGGAAAGATTTTTATTCTATCAACCATAGATATTTTATTAACAATAATATGTTAGATTATCATGGACTCAATTATGAAATTAAAAATCTGATTTTTGGTGCAAACGGGTCATTTCAGATGGAAAATGTTACAACATCTTTGGCAGCAACAGAGGCGTTCATGCAAAAATTCGGGAAAACTTTGTCTATCGAAAAAGTCCGAGAAGCCATGGAAAAATTCTTTTGGGAAGGAAGGTTTGAGTACACAGAAATAAACGGTAAAAAGATAGTTTTCGACGGTGCACACAATTTTGCCGCTGCCCAGCAATTAGAAAAAAGTGTCAATCTTTACTTTCCTACTCAGAAGAAAATTGCCCTGATTGGGATATTGGACGATAAAGACTACGAAAAAATGTCTCAAATTTTTGCTTCGGTATTTGATAAAATTATTGTAACATCGGTTCCTTCTGAAAGGGGAAGACATCCTGAATTAATATATAAAGAATTTAAAAAGCATACTAAAAATGTTGAGTTTATAAAAGACCCTTCAGAAGGCTTCAATAAACTTTTATCAGAAAAAAGCGATATTTATTTTGTCACGGGTTCTTTGTATCTACTTGGAAAAATGAAAGAATTAATGTCCACTAATCTAGTGGCATTGTAGATATCTTTTATTGAGGTATATAATATGATAAGAAAAATTAACGCAACAATTGAAGATTTTGAGGACGAAAAAGTTCTAATTAAAATTGGAGCTTTAACTTTGGAAGCTTATCCTTCGTTGAACGTTATAAGATACTTTAAAAAAGGTGACCAATACGAATTCTTCGCTTCCCTAGAAATAAGTGAATGGAACACATCACTTTATATTTTTAAAGATAAAATAGAAAGAGATGTTTTTGAAAGTTTAAAGAAAGTTTCAAAAATCGGACCAAGAATTGCATCAAAAATCCTTAGAAAAACGGATGCAGAAGAATTTATACAGATGATAAACTCACAGGACACTGCTCTTCTTTCAAGCTTACCTGGCATAGGTAAGAAAACAGCAGAAAGACTAATATCTGAACTTTCCGATTCTTTCAGGGTCTTTTCAGCTGGGGCTGGCACTCAATCGTATGGAAATAATAACGTAAAAGAAGCTATAGAAGCTTTAGAAACTCTTGGATTTCAAAGATATGAAATTATGAAGGTCATAGGCCAACTTGACTTAGAAGAACTGAAAACAGAAGAGATAATTAAAGAATGCCTTACAAGGCTGTAGCTATTTCCTTGTAGGTGAGCTAGAAAGGAGGAGGTAGATATAAAAGTATTAATACTTGCCGCTGGGCAAGGAAAACGAATGAAATCAAAGATCCCAAAAGTTGCACATAAAATTCTCGATAAACCAATGATAAATTGGGTTATCGATGTTGCAAAAGAGATAACCGACGAAATCGGGATAGTTCTAGGAAATGGTAAAGATCTAGTAAAAGAATTGTTGGATGAAAATGTTAAAATTTTTGAGCAAAAAGAAAGATTGGGAACGGGTCACGCTGTTCTCTGTGCTGAACAATTTCTCGATGATAACGATATCTTGATACTTTACGGCGACGTGCCTTTTATTTCTTACCATACCCTGAATACTCTCGTTGAAAAACATCTAAAAGATGATAACAGTTCGACTATTCTATCAGTAAGACTAGAGGATCCAACTGGTTATGGACGCATAATAAAAAACGAAGATAAATTTGTTAAAATAGTCGAAGAAAAAGATGCCGATACTTTTGAAAAGCAAATAAAAGAAGTTTATACAGGTATTGCTGTTTACAAAGGAGAACAATTAAAAAAAGCCTTACACCATATCACCCCACAAAATGCCCAAGGAGAATATTATTTGACCGATGTTTTTGAGCATATGGAAAAAGTTGGTGTGGTAGAATTAGAAAATGAAATAGAAGTTATGGGCATAAACGATAGGATACAGTTAGCAGAGGCTGAAAAAAAGATAAGAAAAGAAATTTTAAAGAAACACATGTTAAATGGAGTTACAATACAGGATCCAGATTCCACATACATCTCCGCCGATGTAAGTATTGGCCCTGATACAATAATTTATCCTCAAACATTTATATATGGAAAAACGACCATTGGCGAAGATTGTGAAATAGGTCCACTAACGAGGATCAAAGATTGTATCATAGAAGATAAGGTGAAAATAATTCGATCAGAATGCGAATTAAGTAGAATACAAAAAAATGTTTCAATAGGTCCTTTTTCAAGGCTGAGAGAAGGAACAGAATTACAAGAAAACGTTAAAATAGGCAATTTTGTTGAAACTAAGAAAACGAAGATATCCTGCAACAGCAAAGCACAACATTTAACTTATTTGGGCGACACTTATGTTGGAAAAGATGTAAATGTTGGTGCAGGGACTATAACATGTAACTATGATGGTAAGAAAAAGAACAAGACCTTTATAGATGATGGAGCCTTCATTGGAAGTAACACCTCTTTAGTTGCACCTGTTAATGTTGGTAAAAATTCTCTTATTGGAGCGGGTTCTGTAATAACAAAAGATGTGCCAGATAATGCTTTAGCTTTAGCAAGATCACATCAAATAAACAAAGAAAATTGGGTGTTAAAAAGGAATTCAGAAAATGTTGAGAAGGGAGTATAAAGATGCCAACTAACGAGAATCAATTCAAGGTATTTGCAGGAAATTCTAACCCTCCTTTGGCAAAAAAAATCGTAGAATACATGGGTACAAGATTGGGGGACTGTGAGGTATCAACTTTTGCAGATGGTGAAGTAAACGTAAAAATTAACGAAACAGTCAGAGGATTCGACGTATACATAATTCAATCCATAGCCCCTCCCGTCAATAATAATATCATGGAGTTATTGATAATGATAGATGCCTTAAGAAGGGCTTCAGCTGCATCTATATCTGCTATAATTCCATACTTTGGGTATGCTCGTCAAGATAGAAAAGCAAGGGGTAGGGATCCAATCACTGCAAAGCTTGTCGCTAACTTAATTACAACCGCGGGAGCGACAAGGGTAGTGACAATAGATCTTCATGCCGAGCAAATCCAAGGGTTCTTTGATATACCAGTTGATAACCTTTGGAGCTTTCCTATTTTCTCAAGATATTTTTTAGAAGAAATGAAATTGACACAAAACGAAACCGTGGTAGTTTCCCCAGATGTTGGTGGGGTAAAAAGAGCTAGAAAGTTTGCCCAAAAACTAGGTTGTTCTCTAGCCATTCTAGACAAAAGGAGGCCGAAAGATAACGTTGCAGAAGTAATCAACGTAATAGGAGAAGTAGAAGGGTCCAATTGTATAATATTTGATGATATAATAGATACCGGTGGATCCCTTGTAGCTGCTGCTGAAACTCTACATAATAAAGGTGCAAAAAAGATTATTGCCGCAGCCACACATGGTATATTCTCACTCAATGCTGTTGAAAAATTGCAAAATTCAAGTATTGATAAAATAATTGTTACAGATACAATATATCATAAAGAATTGCCTGACAAATTTGTGGAACTTAAATCCTCTGAACTTTTGGGAGAAGCGATAGTCAGAATAAGAAAAAATTTATCTGTTAGTATACTTTTCAGATAATTAACGGTTGGGGAGCGGGGTGAAAGGGTTTTAAACCAAGTTTTTATAAGTAAGATTTTGATCTTAAAAGGGTCACAGGGCGAAGCCCTTTTGCTGATTTATGCAAAATGATTTGTTTTGCAGTGTTTTAGAAATGTTTCCCAAAATCTCGTTTGCTACGCAAACGATGTACCACGATGTACCACGCAAATGATGTACGGGGATCTTAAGGGGTTTACCCCTTAACGTTTGGCGAAGGGGCGCTATATATAACGTTTTTGGAGATATTAATAAAGACAAATGGTTAGGAGGTTATTGTATGGCAACAGTTTTCAAAATGAATGTTAATAGAAGAGATTCAAAGGTCAAGGCAAAGAAATTCAGAAATGAAAAATTAATTCCAGCAGAAGTATACGGGCCAGCTTTAAAGGAAAACAAACATATAAATATTCCATATAAAGAACTGGAGAGTATGTTAGAAAAAGTTTCTGAGACTACTTTGATTGAACTCAATGTAAAGGGAGAAGATAGCGAAGAAAAATTCACTTGCTTCGTAAAGTCAGTTCAAAGGCATAAAGTATCTGATCAGCCAATTCATGTAGATTTTTATGTTCCAGAAGAAGGAAGAAAAATGAATTTGAGGATACCTTTAGAATTTGAAGGTGAACCCATTGGAGTTACACAAGGGGGTTATTTAAATACCTACGTTCATGAAATACCCGTTGCGATTCTACCTTCGGATATCGTTGATTCAATAAAAGTGGATATCTCTGCGTTAAAACTAGGTGAATCTTTATCCGTTTCAGATATTAAAAGTCTTCTTCCAAAAAGTGCAGAATCACTTCTTGAAGACGAAGAACTTGTCATTAGTGTAATTGAACCGAAGTCAGCAGAAGTGACTGAAGAGACGCAAGAAGAAGAAATAACCGAACCTGAAGTAATACAAGAAAAATCAACTCAAGACATGAAGGAAGAATAAAAAGTGAGAAATTTGGTAATAGGTTTAGGAAATCCTGGCCCGCGTTATGTTTTTACAAAACATAACGTGGGTTTTTTAGCTTTAGATAAATATGAAGAAGCCAAAAAAAATATATCGAATATAAAAAAAATATCCGGTAAGAACTTTGAAGGCTTTTCTATAGAAAACGATATTTTCATTAAACCGTTAACTTATATGAATGCAAGTGGAGAAGTGTTACCATATGTTTTTAAAAAATTTGGTAAAATAGATGAAAGTTTAGTAATAATTTACGATGATATTTGGTTGGACTTAGGTGAAATTCGTATAAGAAAAAGCGGCTCTGATGGGGGTCACAACGGATTAAAATCAATAATAGCCATTTTAAAAAGTACCGATTTCCCTCGAATAAGAATAGGTATAAACAATGGATATGAACATGGATCTGGAAATTTGGCAAACTACGTTTTAAGTCCTTTTACGCAAGAAGAATGGACTGTATTGAACAAAGTACTCGATTATGTTACTATTACAATAGACTTGATTTTAGAAGGCAGAATAAACGAAGCGATGAATAAATTTAACAAAAAGATAATTTAGAACAAAGTTGGAGGAAGGAAATTGAGCAATGGACGAAGAAAAGACAATGCTAGTTAGTAAAGCTCTAGAAGAGATCAGAATAGCAATATTGGAAGAAGATAAATTAAGTGAAATTTTTTTCGAGGATTTTGAAACCGATAGAAATATTGGGAAAATCTTCTTAGGTGTGATTGAAAATAGGGTTCCGAGTTTGGAGGCTTTTTTTGTTAATATTGGATTAGGAAAGAACGGTTTTCTCAGATACAGAGACGTTCTTGATGATCCCAATCAATATAAAGTTGGAGATAAGATTCTAGTTCAGGTAAGGAAAGACGGTGGAACGAGAAAAGGCCCTCAACTTTCTATGCAAATAAGTTTGCCTGGGAAATATTTAGTATACATTCCAAATTCTAATGAAAGTATTGGGATATCTAGAAAAATTCTTCAAGAAAAAGAAAGAATAAGATTGAGGCAAGTTGCAAAAAAAATTCTAATTGATAACGAATCTATAATATTTAGAACTAATTCTGAAGGAATCGATGAAAAAGAAGTAGAAGTAGAATTAAGCGAAATGCGCAAAATGTATAACAGTATTTTACAAAGATTTCATTCTCAAAAAAATCCTGGAGTTTTATACGAAGAAAGTGATTTTCTTGAGTATATATTAAGGGAAAGATTGGATTCTAAAACAAAAAAAATAATCACAGATGACAGACAAATTTTTAGAAAACTAAAAAAAAGTTTGAAAGGTTTCGAACTAAAACCCAAAGTTGAGTTTGTAAGAGGAGATGTTTTTCAGATCCATAATATATACCATCAAATGGAAGAGATCTTTACAAAGAAGATAGAATTATCTGGTGGAGGAACAATTACGGTAGATAGAACGGAAGCTTTAACAGCCATCGATGTAGATTCTGCTGGAAATTTAGAGGGGAAGAATATTGAAGAAACTTCTTTTATTACAAATATGGAAGCAGCCAAAGAAATAGCTAGGCAATTGAAATTAAGGAATATTGGCGGTATGATCGTAGTTGATTTTATTGATATGAAGGACTCTTCGCACAAAAAAACGATTATCAATATTCTAAAAGAAGAATCAAAAAAAGATAAATCAAAGGTTACCATATTGGGATTCACAAACATGGGGTTGTTAGAAATTATTAGGAAAAGAACCACACAACCTCTGGATACCAATGTGTATTCACAATGCCCATTGTGTCATGGAACGGGAAAAATCATAGCCCCTTCTCTTGTGCATGGAAGATTGATAAAAGAATTATTGTCCTCCGCAAAGGAAATAAAAAAAGAAAAAATAAAAGTAATTGAAATCAACGCATTTCACAACCTTTCGGGATATTTAACCCCAGCTTTGACTGAAGAACTGGAAAAACAGTTAAACGTAAAATTAGAAGTTTCTTTTAACTGGCTAAATCCCAATTCTTACAATATTAAATACAAAAAATAACTTATTAGCATGAAAGCGGTGAAATATCATTTTAAAGAAAATATTTTTTTTTGCGATAATTACTCTTTCTATCTTTTTTTTCGTTTCTGGAATATATCTCTCTAATTCAAAAACCAATGATACTGTTGATTTTCTGAGTAGCACTTATGATAGCCAAAAGGAGCCTTTAATACAGTATCTTTCAAATACGCAAGAAGTCAACTCAACCAACAGTCAATCTTTTTTCAAAAAGATTGATGAAAATGGGACGTATCTAACTAAAACAATTCAAACAAACAACAATGAATATGTTTCACTGGCTATTAAGGGGAACCAGTACTATTTGTATTTCATAGACGAAGAAGGCAATATAAGAAAAGAAATGTTCATAGAAAGCGGTCAGGTAAGTATAAATGATTTTGTTTTTTTCAATAATACCTTCACTCTAGTGGGACAAAAAAATGGGAAACCTTACATTTTAAATATATCTGATATGGGGGAAATGAACTGGTCTCTTGTCATCAATTTTCAAGGAGCATTAAACTCAATAAAAAACACCTCTGGGAGTTACATCGTTGGAGGATGGGTAATAGCAAATGGTAACAGTCAAGCGTACATCTCTGAAATAAACCTTACCGGAAAGAAAATTTGGGAAAACATGTATGGAAGGGATAGAGAGGAAAAAATCGTTGATTTAGTAATTGATAATAACAGAATCATAGCCTCAGGTACGTCTAATTCTAATCCAGAAAAACAAAACGACTTATTAATATTAGAATATAGTAGAGAGGGAATATTAATATTTTCAGATGAATATGGTTATACAACTTTTCACGAAAATCCAAATAGTATAACCCAAGATAATGAAGGAAACATATATATAGGGGGATACATTACTACACTCAACGAACAAGAGTGGAAAGGCTTTATAATGAAGATATCGAAAGACCTTGAACAAAAAGACACTATTGAAGTTGAATACTTTGAAACTTTATCTATAAAATCACTTTCTCGTGTTGAAGAAGTAAAAGTTTATAACAATCAGATTTATATGTTGGGAGTATGTGTTGACAATTGGCCAGATTATGACCCATTTTTAAGGATTATAAATCCTAACGGGGTATTAATTGAACAAAAAATTTATGGTACTAACGATCAAGAAATAATCTATTCTTTTGAAATATTACCTGCAGGAGAAATTTTAGGTACGGGGCAGGTAAAAGATTCAAATACTCAAATTTATCCATTAATTATAAAAACTGATTCATCATACTCAATACCTCAAAAAGAAAAGCCCTAAATCTAAATCATTATCAACGAAAGGAGAATACAACAATTGAAACCATCAACGGTAAAATACCTATCAAAAAAAATAATGGCTTCTGGAGAAATACCTCTCTTATGGGGGCATTTTGGTGTCGGTAAAACGGATATAGCTAAAGAAATAGCTCAAGAGACTGGAAGAGAATTGATCATATTGGTCATCTCTCAGATGGAACCCGGTGATCTAATTGGACTCCCTTCTAGGGACGCAGAAAAAACGGTCTTTTTAAAACCTGACTGGTGGCCTAATAAAGATGAAGTAATAATAATGATCGATGAAATAAACAGGGCACACAGATCGATAAGAAATGCTATCATGCAATTATTGATAGACAGAAGAATACATAATCATATATTACCCGCTGGAGCATGGATCATGGGAGCCGCCAATCCTCCCGATGAAGAGTACGATCAAGTAGATTTGATAACCGATCCTGCCTTCATGTCGAGATTTTTTCATTTAGAATTGTCTCCTGATGTTGACGATTGGGTAAACTGGTCTAATCAAGAGCAAGTAAAAGGTGAAGTTATTTCTTTTATCAAAGAATATCCTGAATATCTTTCTTCCGATAATATTGTATCGATGAGACTCAATTTAAGACCCAGTCCCAGAAGTTGGTATAAATTATCCAACGTTTTATCTAATTTATCTGAAGATGATATGAAAAAATATGGTTACGTCATTGCTGCTTCAATAGTTGGATCCGAAGCAGCTAGATCGTTTTTATCTCATTTGGAAAATAAAGTTGAACTACCAAACCCAAAAGATTTACTAATCGAGGGCAAAAATCTTGAAAGAATCGAGAAATTGACCAATGAAGAAAAAGTAAGTCTTATTTTGAGAATAAATAATTATTTTGAATCATTAAATGAAGAAGAAATGGAACAATTATTATCTGATGGCGATCAAAAAACAATCGCAGAAAATGTAAAGATCATAAGTGAGGTCATACCTAAGGATGCTATGTTCTCCGTATTAAGATTTCTAAACGAAATGGTAGAAAAAAATAAAGGATTAAAAAAAGCCTTTTACGACAAACTTTTGGAAGAAATTGCCATTAAACTAGGAGATTCCACTTGGATGGAAGGAATTTAGAATGGATGATATACTTCAAAAGGCTTGGATTGAACTGGAAAAAGAAAGCTTATTTTTTTCTTACTTGAGGATGAATTTTGATTCAATGCCAACCACTTCAGTAAGAACTATAAAGGTTTCAATAACAGCTCAAGGGAAATTTAGATTGTTGTATAATCCAAACCGTTTAAAAAATATTGGTTTAATATTAACCAAAGGAATTTTAAAACACGAAATTTACCATATAATTTTTGGACATATATTCATAAAACCTAAAAACAAAAGGGAAAGAGGTATTTGGGATTTAGCAATGGACGCAGCGGTAAACCAGTATATCAGAGAATTAGATGTATTTGCAGAACCTTTAGATGTAATGGTAGCCGAAGGACATGCCCCAGACAACGAATTCTTTTTTGTTACCGCTCCCATGAACCTCTTAAATAAAACGGCAGAAGAATACTATAGATACGCAATGGATTTGTTGGAAAAAAACAAGATGATCGATATAGAAGAGATATTAGAAAAAAGAGAGAACAATCTTGACTCACACGACTTTTCATCAGATATTCCAGAAGAAATGGCTTTTGATATCGTAAGTGAGTTTGTTACAAAAGCTTACGACAAAAGCAAAGACAATCTTCCCGATGGTATAGAATTAGCAGTTTCTCTTATGGTAACAAAACCTTTCTTTAACTGGGAAACAATGTTAAGAAGATTTTTTGGTAGTTCTATTATCGTTGAAAAATATAGGACCCTAATGAGACCAAATAGAAGATATGAGGATCAACCAGGTTGGAGATCAAAAATGGGACCAAATATTGCAATAATCATCGATACAAGTGGTTCAATTATAGAAGAAGAATACAATGCTTTTTTCAGTGAAATAGAAAATATTGCAAAATCTCTCGGTGGAAAAGTAACCCTAATTCAAGCAGACAGTCATATCCAAAATATTATGACCTATCACAAAGGGAGCTGGAAGGAACTAGTTTTAAAAGGTAAAGGGTCAACTGACATGCAACCCGCAGTTGATTACGTTGAGGAAAATTTAAGACCAGAAGGCATAATCATATTCACAGACGGTTGGGTTGAAGTACCAAATGTACAAAGGAGGATCCTCTTTATCTTGTCAAAAAAACACAACCCCGATTTTATAAATAATGTGATAGAATATTATGGAAAGAACAGTATTGCAATTATCAGCTAACCGTTAGGAGGAATATTTATGGCCAAAAAAATGAAAAGTTTAGGTGGAAGATCTCTTTCTAAAAAGACCGGCAGCAAAACCGATATGAACAAAATGCTTCAAGAAGCGCAAAGGGCACAAGTTGAAATGCAAGAAGAACTAGATAAGCTGGATGAAGAGTTATCCAACGTTGAAGTAGAAGCCACCGCAGGCGGGGGTGTAGTAAAGGTTGTGGCAACATGCGATATGAGAATAAAAGATATAGTTATATCTGAAGAAGTTGAAGATGAAGATATAGACACCTTAAAAGATCTTATAATAGCTGCTTCAAATGAGGCGATAGAAAAGGCTAGCAAACTTAAAGAGGAAAAAACTAACGAGATTTCACAAAAATTCTTAGGAACTCTGCCTAACTTTGGGGCTTAAAAAAATTAACTTTTTCTTTTCAAAAAAGCATAATTTCATGTGTACAATAAAAGTAAGAGAAAAAAATAACAAACAATTTAACAGGAGGTGTTTTATAAGTGGCAGTTAAAATAGGGATAAACGGTTTTGGGAGAATAGGTAGATTAGTTTTTAGGCAGTTAGTTGAAAACCCAAACTTTGAAGTAGTGGCGATAAACGATCTTACAGATTCAAAAACTTTAGGGACACTTTTAAAATACGATTCCGTTCATGGAAAATTCAAAGGAACGGTGGAGGTAATTGATAGCGGTTTAAAGGTCAACGGGAAAGAGATCAAGGTTTTGGCAGAAAAAGATCCCGCCAACCTCCCATGGGGTGAATTAGGTGTTTCAATAGTTATCGAATCTACAGGTGTATTTGTAAGTAAAGAAAAGGCTTCTGCACACCTAAAAGCTGGTGCTAAGAAAGTTATAATCACCGCTCCAGCAAAAGGTGAAGTAGATGCAACGGTAGTTATGGGAGTTAATGACGATGTAATCACTCCTCAGATGGAAGTTATTTCAAACGCATCTTGTACAACCAACTCAATTGCACCAGTTATTAAGGTACTAAACGACAAATTAAAAATTAAAAGAGGTTTGTTAACCACCGTTCATTCATTTACAAACGATCAAAGGGTTTTAGACTTACCTCATAAAGATTTGAGAAGAGCAAGAGCAGCGTCTCTAAATATTATCCCAACGACAACCGGGGCTGCTAAAGCTGTTGGATTAGTAATTCCAGAACTAAAGGGTAAGTTAGATGGAATGGCTTTGAGAGTTCCCACTCCAGATGGATCTATTAGTGATTTAACTGTAGAAGTGGAAAAACCAACAACCGTTGAAGAAATAAACAAAATGATGAAAGATGCCGTAGAAAATGAATTAAAAGGTCTCTTTGAATATAGTGAAGAACCAATTGTTTCTTCTGATATTGTTGGTTCAACTGTTGCAGGAATATTCGATGCTACATTAACTAATGTAATTGATGGAACTTTTGTTAAAGTGTGTGCCTGGTACGACAACGAAAATGGATACTCATCAACCGTTGTCAAATTGACTGAAAAATTAGCTAAGATGCTGTAATTGCAATCAAAAAGAGGGGATTTAATCCCCTTTTTCTTTAAAAGAAATGTGAATATAGGGGGTGTCAATATGGAAAAATTAACTATAAAAGACGTAGATCTTAAAGGCAAAAAAGTCATAATGAGAGTTGATTTCAACGTTCCTATAAAAGATGGAAAAATAACCGATGAAACAAGAATCGTAGCCGCTCTTGACACAATTCAATACGCCTTAGACAAAGGAGCAAAAGTAATATTACTATCTCACTTAGGCCGTCCCAAAGGTGAAAAGGACCCTCAATTTTCTCTAAAACCCGTAGCCGATAGATTAGGTGAGCTATTAAATAATAAAGTTTATTTTGTAGATGAAACCAGAGGACCAAAAGTTGAAGAAGCTGTTTCAGAGTTAAAAGAAGGTGAAGTATTAGTTCTTGAAAATACAAGATTTGAAAAAGGTGAAACAAAAAACGATCCTGAACTGGCAAAATATTGGGCTTCTTTAGCTGATCTTCATGTTAATGATGCTTTTGGAACGGCTCATAGAGCACACGCTTCAAATGTTGGAATCGCGGACTATATACCAAGTGTTGCAGGATTTTTGATGGAAAAAGAGATCGAATTTTTACAAAAGGCCGTTGAAAACCCTGAAAAACCGTATGTAGTAATCCTGGGTGGTGCTAAAGTATCCGACAAAATAGGGGTAATAAATAATTTGTTAAATAAAGCCGATAAGATTTTAATCGGCGGAGCAATGATGTTTACTTTTTTAAAAGCTTTAGATAAAAAGGTTGGTTCTTCATTAGTAGAGGAAGATAAACTCGATGTTGCAAAAGAAATTCTAGAAAATGCTAAAGCAAAAGGCGTTGAGATTGTTTTACCTATTGATGCCGTTATCGCTCAAAAAATAGAAGCAGGTGTTGAAAAGAAAACCGTAAAAATAGATGATGGAATTCCCGAAGGTTGGATGGGCTTAGATATAGGACTTGAAACCGTATCTTTATTTAAAGAGAAAATTTCTGATTCCAAAACGATCGTTTGGAACGGTCCTATGGGAGTTTTTGAAATAGATGATTTTGCTTTTGGTACCGAAGAAGTAGCAAAGGCAATTGCAGAAGTAACTAAAAAAGGTTGCATAAGTATTATAGGTGGAGGAGATTCTGCGGCTGCGGCAGAAAAATTCGGTTTGGCTAGCGAATTTTCACACGTTTCAACTGGTGGAGGAGCCTCTTTAGAGTTTTTAGAAGGTATAGAATTGCCAGGTATCTCTTCAATATCCGAAAAAAAAAATCTGAATGAAAGAATATTCATTCTTGCTGGAAATTGGAAGATGAACAAGACAAACGCGGAAGCAGCTGAATTTGTCTCAAAACTAATAGGACAGATAAAAACTCAAGATAAGTTTGAAGTTATTGTTTGCCCGCCTTTCACAGCTCTTGAAAAGGTAAGGGATATCACAAGTACTTCTAGTATAAAAGTAGGTGCCCAAAATGTTTATTACGAGGATAAAGGTGCTTACACAGGCGAGATCTCAGTTAATATGTTGAAAGATATAGGAGTAGAATATGTAATTCTTGGCCATTCCGAGAGAAGGCACATCTTTCAAGAAAGCGATGAACTCATAAACAAGAAGCTCAAAAAGGTATTAGCATCAGGTTTAAAACCCATACTGTGTGTAGGTGAACAGCTGGAAGAGCGTGAAAAGGGTTTAACGTTCAACGTTGTAGAAAGACAGATTAAAGAAGCTCTTTATGGTTTAACAGAAGAAGAATCAAAAAAGATCATAATCGCCTACGAACCCGTATGGGCAATCGGAACAGGCAAAGTAGCAACACCCAACCAAGCTCAAGAAGTTCATAAGTTTATCAGAGACCTTTTGAAAGATATCTTCAATGAAGAATTCGCTAAAAAAACTACAATACTTTATGGTGGAAGCATAAAACCAAACAATTATTTGGGCCTTTTTGGTAAACCAGATATAGACGGCGGTTTAGTTGGAGGTGCCTCATTAACACAAGAATTTGTAGAGCTTGCCAATATTATGAAATCAATCATCGAATAAGCCACCTTACAGGGTGGCTTTTTTTCATATTTTTCTTTTTTTATGTTAGAATTGTACATAGTAGAGATTTCGTAAAATTGGATAGTATGGTTTGATCTGTGAAAAGGAAGGAGGGGGGAACGATGATTACTTACGAATCACTAAAAAATGTTTCAACGAGCGTTGTTATCGAGCTCGTAAATGAAGTATTTAAAGACTATGTTTTTCCAGTGAATTGGAATTTGGAAAGTTTTGAAAAAGATGTGAAAGAAAACTCTATTTCCATAGAAGATTCTTTTATAGCTCTTTCTGACGGCATACCTGTAGGTTTTAGTATTATATCCATACGAAAAGATGTTGGAAGAATCGACTCATTTGGAGTAAAAGAAGAATTTAGAGGAAAAGGGTTGGCTTCTGAAATCATCTTTCGAACAATTGAAACATTAAAATGGAAAGAGATAAAGAAAATAATCTTAGAAGTTGCCCAAAGTGATTTAAGGTCTATAAGATTTTATAATAAGCATGGTTTTAGGGCAACAAGGGAGCTGGCTTCTTTTTTTAAAGAAAAAGATAACTCATCAAATGCTCATTTCAAATACGAACAAACTACTTCAGATGTAATCCATGAAATGGCAATAGAAGCAAAATTTAGATTTAAGAGAAAACCAAATTGGCAAAGAGAACCTATAACCATAAAACTTAGTGAAAACAGATACAACTATGAAATCATCTCCGACAACAATAAGAAATGCGGCTATGTTGTGTGGGGATTCAACAAAGATAATTGTTACATAGTCGATGCCTCCCCTGTTGAAGAGGGTTACACCTTCGACGCAATAATTGAAGATATCTCATCTAAACTTTTTGAAATAAAAGATAGAATTGTTTTAGTCTCAGTTCCAGAAGATGATCCGTTGTACAAAGCTTTAATTGACAATAATTATTCTATATTTATAAAACAAATAGAAATGGAAAGAATCATTCATTGATTAATTTAGGCTCTATTTGAACAAATTCATCGATATTCAAATTGTCGTTTATAGATACGAAATAATAAGATTTATAACTTTCTTTTGTCTCTAATTTCACGTTATGTTTTTCTTTTCCAGCCTCAAGTGTAAAAATAAGCTCATTTCCATTTTTTATTAGATCGTGAGATAATAACTTTTCACTAGTAGATTTTAGAGCGTATAAGACAAAAAATAGATGTTTGTTTCCTCTTTTGTAGCTAATTTCAGTTTCTAATTGAGGCAGTTGATCATTGAATTTGTGGTATAAAGTTTTCATTATCAGTTTCTCTTTTAATGGAATCAATACAATCCCTCCCTCCTTTAGGTAGGTTAATCTACTCTTAACTAGAAAGTTATATAATTTTCATTCTATTATACCACATATAAAAGAATCAGCCAAATTTTCTAGCATAATTTTTAAGCTTCTTTTAATTATTAACAGTTATCATGAAAGTATTGCTATTCCTTTCCTTATTGGTGGGGATCGGTGGAAGGGCAAAAAAATCCTTTTCCTTATGGGCGGGCTGCGGGGCGAAGGGGCGCTAAAACAGGTTTTAGAGTTTTTGAAGTCAGTATATCGTATAAAATTATCAAATCAGAGGAGGTCCAAGATGAAAAAACTTTTAGTAGTATTTGGTATTCTAGTAATTCTCTCTGTATCAATATTCTCAGAATCAGTGGCATATTTAACTTCACAGGATGGGGAACAAATTCACGAATCTTATTTTTTGGAATTGGATCAATTGATGGGGGAGTATCACAATACATTATTGAATATGTTGAGTCAAAACCCCCAATACGATCAGTATTTTAACAAACCATTAGATCTAATAAGTATAACTGATGTTTTAATGGAATACAAAGCCATGGAAAAGTTTTTAAACGATAATGGGATAACGTTGGATGCAACGAAAATTTCCCAAGAAACAGATCAGATGTACAGTCAATACATGGGAAATGAAAGCACAAAGCAAATTTTCTTAATGTTTTTTGAAAAAGAAGAATATTTTCGTGGTTTCGTTAGCAGCCTAGTGTATAGAAATGAGGTAATTAACGAATTAAGAAATTATTTTTCCAATTTCTCAGAAGTAGAACTATCAACCTATGTTTCGGATAACCTAGAAAATTTCAAAAACGAATTTGATACAGTTAAAATCAGTAGAATTGTAACAGTAGATGAAAGTACAGCCAATAACCTTAAATCTGAGATATTGCAAAATAATATCTCTTTCACTGACGCAGCTTCAAAAAACTCTGTAGACGCTCAAACAGCATCAGTTGGTGGATTGGTTGGATGGGTAAAACGTGGAGATATTTCTGAAAATATATTTGAAGCTTCACTCTCTTCAACTCCTGGAGAAATAATCGGTCCATTAAGTTCTCCGTTGGGATATGAAATAGTGAGAGTTGAAGACAAAAAGATATATGAAACAGCGGATGAGTTATTAGCAGACGAAGATATAAAAAGTCAATTGACTGCTAGTTATGTGGATTATCAGATCAACAATTGGTACGGGCCATACATATCTAACTACGATTTTGTAATTTCATACGAACCCTTGGATATAGCATACGATATTTATTATGCGCAATCTTTTGAAGACTTAGCAAATGTTGAAAAGAAGTACCGTGAAGCTATATTAAACGATAATGAGTTACCTGAAGAATGGTATGTCTCTTATATTTTCACTGTGGAAAATCTACTTCCTATGAAAATTTCTCAAAAAAATGATTTTGAAAGTTATTTGAATATAGCTCAATCCTATCCAGAATTTCTAGGATATAGCAACGATGAAATAAATAATCAAATAGAATATTATACCCAAATCAAAGACACCACCGAGTCGACAGATCTCCGTAACGAAGCCTCCCAAAAAGAATTTGCTTTAAGGGAAATTGCATATTTACAAGGTACCTATGGAGTCTTCACAGAGCCAGAAATTCAGAGCAAATACAATGAATTAACAAACGATGTAGAACAAATGAATGTAGCCTTGGAAAATTCTCTTGTGGCATTAAGAGAAGTGAATCCAGATTCCATAGAGATTATAGGAAGATTATATCAAGTAAAACCTGACGATCCTAATGTAGCTTTTGACTATTATGCAACTGTTTACTCCTACATTTTAGAGTATTATAATTCAACAGGTGACATTGAATCTGTAAGACAAGATTTGGAAACAATAAAAGGTACCTTAGATTCATTAAATACAGAAAGCCTTGATGAAGAAAGATCTAATCAAAGGCAGCAAATACTCGAGAATATAGATCTACTTTTAAATCAATAAAAACTTTAATTTAAAAATAATCTGGTAGAGTTGAAATACTTTACCAGATTTTTCATTTTGGAGGAGATATGAGTTCAATAAGGATCGTTAGAGCCTCTTTAATAGCGGCATTATATGTTGTTCTTTGTATTATATTTCAACCTATCAGTTTCGGCCCTATACAGGTTAGAATTGCTGAAGCTTTTGTGGTTCTGACTTATCTTGATCCTGCATTTATTCCAGGAATCTACGTAGGTGCACTGTTAGCAAATATAATAGGTGGTTTGGGTGCTTGGGATATCTGGTTTGGAAGTTTATTGACCTTGATAGCAGGAATTATAACTTGGAAGATGCCAAATGAGTATTTAGCTCCTCTTCCTCCCATATTAATTAACGCCTTTGGGGTGTCTGCTTATGTCGCCCCATTGTATGGAGTACCGTATTTCTTTTCTGTACTTTGGATAGGAGTCGGAGAAGCTGTTGCAACGTATATTATAGGGCTTCCAATTTTAAAGATTTTTAAAAGAAATTTTTACAAAAGGAGTTGAATAAGATGAATAAAAAACCATATATAGTTGATACAACTTTAAGAGACGGGCAACAATCTTTAATAGCAACGAGATTAAAAATGGATGATTTTGAAGATCAATTGACAGACTTCGATCAAGTTGGCTATTATTCTATGGAAGTATGGGGTGGGGCTACTTACGATTCATGCATAAGATACCTCAACGAAGATCCATGGCAAAGGCTAAAAACCATAAGAGCGAAATTAAAAAATACCAAAATCCAAATGCTTCTAAGAGGGCAAAATTTAGTTGGATACAGAAATTATGCCGATGACGTGGTAGAATTATTCGTTAACAAAGTAGCTGACTACAGCATGGATATCATAAGGGTTTTCGATGCTTTAAACGATATTCGTAACTTGGAAAAGTCTATAGAGGTTGCAAAAAAAAGAAATATTCATGTTCAAGCAGCTATATGTTATACCGTTAGTCCAGTTCACAATTTGCAGTACTATTTAAATTATACAAAAGAATTAGTGGAAAGAGGCGTCGATTCAATTGTTATAAAAGATATGGCGGGATTGTTAAAACCAAAAGATGCCTATGATTTGGTAAAAGAAATCAAGAAGAAATTCAACATCCTTGTTGATATTCATTCTCACGCAACCACTGGTCTTGCTTCTATGGCTTATTTCGCTGGAGTAGAAGCTGGAGCAGACATTCTGGATTTAGCGTTGAGCCCTTTTGCTAACGGTACCTCAGAACCAGCGGTCGAACCTTTTGTCTACACCTACGACTTAGATCTAGATACAAAAACAATAATGAAATTGGTTGAATATTTTTGGAAGGTAAGGTCGAAATACAGTGAGTACGATGTCAAGATGGAATCAATAGATGCCAGAATATTAAATGCTCAAATCCCTGGAGGTATGCTTTCTAATTTAGTTTCTCAACTAAAGTCACAAAAGGCTGAAGATAAATTAAGCGATGTTCTACAAGAAGTACCTAAGGTTCGAAAAGATTTAGGATATCCCCCTTTGGTAACCCCCACTAGTCAGATCGTAGGAGTTCAAGCTGTTTTAAACGTATTAACTGGTAAAAGATATTCAATGATAACTAACGAAGTAAAAAATTACTTGAAAGGCCTCTATGGAAAACCACCTGCCCCAGTAGACGAAGGATTATACAAATTAGCATTAGGCAATGAGAAACCCATAGACTATAGACCAGCAGATGATTTAGAACCTGAGCTAGAAAAAGCGAAAAAGGAAATAGGCATATTGGCTCAGAATGATGAAGACTTATTGACCTACGTTTTATTCAAAGAAGTTGGTAAAAAATTCTTGAAAAATAATTACGTTCGTTCACTTAACATTGACCTAAACCTGGCAGAAAGCTTTCAGAATGAAGATACAGCAATTTATCCTGTTTAAATTTTTGAGAAAAATATCGAAAAACTGAGATTTTTGCTCTTAATCGGAAATAATTCTTGATAATCACCTTTAACCGGATTTAATCGCCAATAATCCCGATTTGAAATTGTATCCTTTTTTGTTATAATTAGTTTAGTAAAAACGTTTCCATAAGGAAAAAAACACTCAAAAGGGGGTATCAAGATGAAAAAAGGCTTAATTTTAACTTTGGTAATGTTGGTAGGAGTCCTCTCACTATTTTCACAAACGTTAACCGTGTGGTCTTCTGAAAAACAGGTAGATTTCGTAAAAAGGATCGGTCAAGAGTTTACCAGGGATACTGGAATAAATGTTGACGTCCAAATGGTTACTTTCGGTGATATCAAGTCAAAATTCCTAACCGCAGCACAGGCAGGGGAAGGTCCTGATATAATAGTTGGAGCTCACGACTGGGTTGGTGAATTGGCACTAAATGGTTTACTTGAACCTATTCCACAATCTGCTATTGAACTTGACAAATTTGCTCCATCAGGAATTCAAGCATTCACCTATGAAGGTAAGTTGTATGGATTACCCTACGCTATAGAAGCAGTTGGTTTATTCTATAATCGTGATTATGTAAGCGATGAAGAAGTTCCAACAAATATAGAAGAGCTAAAGGCATTAGCTAAAGAGTTTACCACTGATGAAACAATTGGATTTGCTGTTACTGCAAACGATTTTTACCATGTTTACGGTTTCTTTAGTGGATACGGTGCATATGTTTTTGATTATGATCCTAGAACAGGTTACGATATAACCGATCTTGGGTTGAACAATGAAGGAGCCATAAACGCTGGACATCTCTTGAGGAGTTTCTTCGAGGAAGGTATAATGCCACAAGGTATGAACTACAATATTATGGATTCCATGTTCATGGATGGTTTGGCAGCTATGATTATAAACGGTCCATGGGCTGTAAAGGCATATTTGGATGCAGGTATAGATTTTGGAGTTGTTCCACTAACAAGTATCGAACTTGAGCCAGGTAAAACGATGAAACCATTTGTTGGTGTACAAGGATTGATGATCAATTCTAGGTCTCAAAACAAAGCGTTTGCTATGGAATTCATTATTAATTACTTAGCAACAGCTGAAGGAATATATGAATTCTATATCGCTGATCCAAGATTGCCGGCACGAAATGATGTTTCTTCGATAATTGAAGAACAAGGTGGACCAGTTCCTGCTGACATAGTTGCTGCCTTCACTGAAAGTGCTGCAGGTGGAGAACCAATGCCAAATATACCAGCAATGCAATCTGTATGGCAACCTATGAACGATGCTCTAAACAATATTATAAACGGGACACAAACACCTGAAGAAGCACTCAATGATGCTGTATCAAAGATAAAAGCTGCCTTGTAATTTATTGTACTTTAAATGATCTTTTAAGATTAAAATATAACAAATTTAACCAACAAAAAGGGGAGGTTATCTCCTCTCCTTTTTTTTAAAGCACAAATTTATGGGAGGGGCACTCATGAATAAATTCACTACGTTTTTAATATGGATATTCATTGCCGTGATGAATGCACTTCTTGTATGGGCGATACTTCTTCTATTCATACTTGCCAACTATGGATTAGGCATAGTTATAAGTATTTTTCTTGTTTTTACGGATTGGGCAATTTTTTCTAAAAAAGCATACCCATACAGATATACTTTACCTGCTTTGTTTTTTCTCTTCATTTTAACTATATATCCAATTTATTATACGATAGATACCTCATTTACAAATTACGGTACGGGACATTTATTCACTAGAACTAACGCTATAGATACTCTTCTCACAGATCCGACGTACTACTTTGAACCAGAAAATCCTAAAACCTATGATTTCAAAGTATTTGTAAGATACGATGAGCAATACAAACCAACCGAAGACTTTTTATTACTTTTATATGACGAAAACAATATGTATTTATCTGAAAAACCTGTAACTTTAGAATACGATTCAAGAGGTAACCTAATATACGCAGAATCTGAATTGTTCCCAGTCGAAAATGACGAGGTAAACGTAAACGATACAACTTACACACTGATACGCCCTACTGAGAGTTTAGGAACCAATGGTAGTGATTCAATAATAGCCATTGAAAAAGATAGTGGAATCAGATACTCTTATTTTTACTCTCCTGTTGATCCACTTACCTCTACAAATTCAGCATTTTACAATTCTGTGCTGAGACAGAATTATTTAAAATCTTTAAATTTGGTATTGCAAGATCAAAATCTACGTCTCTCCAGTTCAACAGTATTCAGAAAGTTCTCGGAAGCCTATAGAGTTTACGATACATCGGTTAAAGTTATAGTTGACGGAGAAAGAGAGATATACAAAACGGTTGTAGTAAACACCCTAACCAACAAAGAATTAGTTGAAAGAGACTCAGCCTTTTGGGATTACAATGAGAATGGGGAATTGTACAGATTGATGGGATACAAAGACTATATAGGTGGGGAAAACTTTGCAAAAATAATAACTGATCCTAGAATCTCTGGACCATTTTTTAAAATTTTTGGTTGGACTTTTGCCTACGCAGGTTTAAGTGTTTTGTTTACTTTCGTAGTAGGACTCGCATTTGCCTTAGTGCTAAATGATGTAAACCTAAAAGGAAAAATAGTTTACCGTACTTTATTGATAATCCCTTGGGCGATACCTGCCTTTATTTCTGTTTTGGTTTGGAGAAATGGATTCTTCAACGAAACTTACGGGATTATCAACAGATTCATCCTTGGAAACTTAGGGATAGAACCTGTAAAATGGCTGAACGATCCATTTTGGGCAAAAGTTGCGATTTTGATAACCAACACTTGGCTGGGATTTCCTTACATGATGACTATAAACCTCGGTTCCTTACAAAGTATTCCAGGGGAGCTATACGAAGCAGCAGTTATAGATGGCGCAACCAGATGGAAACAATTCAGGCAGATCACGTTACCACTTTTGATGGTTGCTGTTGCACCGTTGCTCGTTATGAGTTTTGCCTTCAATTTTAACAATTTTACATTAATATATCTACTTACAGGTGGTGGACCAGCAATGGCAGGAACTAATACCCCTGCAGGTTCGACTGACATTTTGATCTCATACGTGTATAAATTAGCCTTTGAAGGATCACAGGGTCAAGATTTTGGTTTTGCCTCTGCTATTTCTATGATCATATTCGCAATAATAGCCGTGTTTAGCTACTTTAACTTTAGATTCTCGGGTTCCTTTGAAGAGGTGAGTAGATAATGGCAATGATCGAAAAGAAAAATTACACTTTAAGGCATATCATACTAATAATCTGTATTGTAATCATACTCTTTCCCCTTGTATGGTTGATTTCTACATCGATAAGAAGAGATAATGCTGCTTTTTCACCAAAACTGTTTTCGAACAGATTGACTGTAAATAATTATAAGGATTTAATCCTTCAAACTCCAAATGTCCCAGAATTAATAAATGAACTCAATGCTCTAAGTTCGTACATTGGAGAGTATAGTGGACTATCTACTGCAGAAGCACAAAACAAAGCAACGAAGTACATAACCAGCTTGGAAGAATACTTTGCCGAAACCCAAAAGAACTTTGATGATTTAGAAAGCTCGTATGATGAAATATTTACAATTTACGAAACTCAGTATAAAGACCAGTTTTATAACGAGATAAACAACATAAGAAAAGAAGATTATCAAACCTTCCAAGAAGAGTTAAACACAGTATTAAGTCTATCCCAAAGCATGAAGATAGACGTTGACACTACGCAATTACAAACGTTGTTAAGTGAGTATTTTACTCAAAGAAAAGAAATAATAACTAACTTGGAAAACAGTTCTTTGAATAAAGACAGCGAATACTATATAGAAACAGTAAATACGATACTACAAATACCTCTTAAAACTTCTGCTTGGAGGGTAAGAACATATAGGAGATGGGTGCAAGAAGAGCCCGAAGCTGAAAGGTTTGAGGAAAGCATTTTATCATTGTCTGAAAGATGGAGTTCAATTGAAACAGAAATAGAAAATATCCAAAATAGTATTCAAATTCAAGCCAACGAATTATACGGGGAGTCTATAAATCAAGTATCTCAATTAGAAGCAGAATTAAACGATATAAACTCACAAATATCCCAAATCAATTCACAACAGGCACTTTTAGAAAGGCAAAATAGTGAAATATACAACAGTCTATCTGCTCTTTTTGATATATTCATAGTAGAAAAAGAAAGATTAGATGCTGCCTATAACATATTAAGTAGACAAGACTTAACGAATGTAGAAGGAAAGACACCGTTATTTGGGGAAGATAGATCTTTTTACGATAACGTTCAAAAATTTTCGCAGGCAATTCCTTCAGCTTACAAAGATTTAAATTCTATAGAAATGTTCATAGAAAATGGATTTGTAGAAACGCTCGAGCTTTTCACCGAAGTTTATCTATTTCTAAGCGATAATTTCACAAAAATATACGCTATAAGAGATTCAACATCAATTTCACCGAGCTATCAAGCTGCAAAAAGCTCAACTCTAAAACTCTCTGAAAACATAGACGAATTGCTCCCATTAACATCACAATACAATGCAAACACTCAACAGTTAGCACAATACAGTGCTCAATTAAATACTTTAAGAGAGCAAAAAAACGAAATTCAGACCACGCTTAGTCAGATTCAACAAGAAAATGAAGAGATTTTAACTAACTTAGAAAAAGTACAAAATCTTCCTTTTTTGTTGGTTTATATGGAAAGTTCCGACCAAGAAATAAGTAACAACTTTGAATCGGTGAATTACGCATCTTTCATGAGCTCGAATTATTATCCATATTTCAAGCCGGATCGTAACAGATACGTATTAATGAATTGGTACAGCAACCTATTGGAATCTAAGCAAAGATTTGACACTGGAAGAGAAACGCTGACGGTTATCCAAAATCAAATGGAAGAAAACCTTAATATATTCAAGACCAATCTCAATGAATACCTTACTTTGAATCAAGGTGGTAACGTAACTACTATAGTACCGCTTTCAGAGATTCAAACACTTTACAACACACAATACGGTAAGGCTTCGGCTGATATAGCTCGTGCTTCAAGGATAGTTAGTGATCTATCCAATTATACAGAATACTCCGAGTTAAAGTCCAAACTTAGGAATATTGATAAAGATCTTTACTTGTTGCAAGAAGATTGGTCAGCAAAAGTAAGGAAACCATTCATGCGCTGGCTTCTAAATTCCATAATAGTAGCCGGTATAACCTCAGTATTAACAGTTTTAATAACATCGGTTGCGGCTTATCCATTCTCAAGGATGAGATTTGTAGGAAGAAAGCAGGGATTATTCTTCTTGATGATAATTCAGATGTTCCCAGGAGTAATGTTTATGATTGCGATTTATGGCATATTGAAATTTATGGGTGATAACTTTGGAGTATTTGGTTTGGATTCCTTGGATGGATTGATCTTTGCATACATGGGAGGAATTGCATACAACATGTGGTTGTTCAAAGGTTACTACGACACTATTCCAGACTCTTTGGAAGAATCTGCAATGATCGATGGTGCTACAAGGTTCCAAACCTTTTGGAGGATTGTTTTGCCTCTATCTTTACCAATAATAGCGGTTGTTATGATACTTACCTTCATGAACATATTCAACGAGTTTGTCATGGCAAGAATAATATTACAAAGCGAAGCAAATTATACCTATGCCGTTGGATTACAAACCTTCTCCACAGGACCTTATGAAACAGAGTGGGGATTGTTCACCGCAGCCTCGCTATTGGGTGCAGTTCCGATGATTATTTTATTTTTGTCTCTCCAAAAATGGATAATAGGAGGATTAACACAAGGTTCTGTAAAGGGTTAATATTTATAAGAAAAGAAAAAGGAGACATGCAAATCACATGTCTCCTTTTTTTTAACAAATTACTGGGGCTGCCCGCCCACCTTTTTTAAATCAATATCTAAAAGCACTTTTGCCTATGAATTCTCTTATTATTGAAGTTTTGGGTATTTCTTCGAGTTCTGTGATTGGAAGAAAGTAATCCAAAAATCTCAGTAACCTTTTAGCTTCTGTATATTCAGGATGAAAGTTATCAATGCTTAGCAATAAAGGTTCTGCAAATAATTTCAAAACAGACAGCTCGTAAACTAGGTGAGAATTGAACATAATGTCTGCTTCGTCCTGAAAAGGAAATATGTTTTTATGTTCGCCTTTCACAACCGAAGGCCAAATTTTTAATGTATCTTCGGCGGAATAACCTCTAAAGTAATAATCCCTCACTAACCTTCTTATAAGTCTAGTATCCGTTGTAGGAATTCTATCCATACTGTCTAAGTTCATTTGAGTTAAAGAACTCACATAGATTTTGAATTTTTGGTCTTTTGAAATAGAAGCGGTTAAAAGCTCGTTCAAACCATGTATTCCTTCTATAATAATAGGTTGATTTTCTTTTATTTTCAAGGGTTCATCTCGCCAAAATCTTTTACCAGTTTTGAAGTCGAATTTTGGGAGGGTAACTTCTTTCCCGTTTATCAGATCAACCATTGTGTCATTAAACAATTCTAAATCTAACGCATTTATGCTTTCAAAGTCGTAATTACCATTTTCATCCCGCGGGGTCTTCTCTCTTTCCAAGAAAAAGTCATCCAACGATATTGAAATAGGCCTTAATCCATGCACTTTAAGATGTAAAGCAATTCTTTTGGCACTTGTAGTTTTCCCTGAAGAAGAAGGTCCAGCTATCGTTATCAGTCTTACACTTTTTCTATTCACTATTTCATCAGCTATCTGTGCATATTTTTTTTCGTGTAAAACTTCTGCTACTCTAATTATATCTCTTACTTTTTCGGCACCTTGAGAGATTATGGAGTTTAATTCTCCTACAGTTGTTATTTCCATAATGTCCAACCAGTTTTTGTATTCTTCGAAAGTTGCAAATAATTTTGGTGAATAACTATAATCTGGAACAAAGTTGTGAAAACTATTTGTGGGGTGAATTATAACGAAACCCTTTTCTACCTTTTTCAATTTGAACTTATTGACATATCCAGTTGAATAAGGAAGATATCCGTAAAAATAGTTAAAATATTTATCAGCATAATATATATTAACGGTACTTTTCTTTCGGTATTTGAAAAGTAAGGCTTTATCTTCTTCTCCTATATCCGTAAACATTTTTATAGCATCGAATTTATCAATGGTTTTCTTTTCAAATACTATGTCTTTTTCAATGATTTCTCTCATCTTGTTTTCTAGTAGCAATAAATAATCTTCCGAAGGTTCTCCAGATTTAAATTCGCAATACATGGCATCGTTGAGAGTGTTATTTACATAGAACTTATCTTCTGGATTGATTTCTTTTAGGGCAATATACAAAACAAAGAAAAGCCCTCGCCTATAAATACGCACTCCATCGGGTGTTGTAATGTCGCAAAATTGTATACTTCCACTTTTAGGAACTTTGCTGAACAATTCCTTAATGTCGTTGTTGAATTTTACGTATAAAACCATTTTTCCAGAAGATTTCTCGAATTTTTTAGCTATATCAATGAATTTGGTGTTTTCATCTGCGTAGTATACTTGTCCAGATTCAACATCTGTCAGTTGAAAACTCATTTTAACTTTCTCCTTTCAGAAAATGAAACCCGGGTTTAACCCGGGTTTTGGAGCGGATAATGGGATTCGAACCCACGACCCCTTGCTTGGCAAGCAAGTGCTCTACCGCTGAGCTATATCCGCACTGATTTGCTGGAGCAGGTGATGGGGCTCGAACCCATGACCTCCGCCTTACCAAGGCGGCGCTCTACCGACTGAAGCTACACCTGCATTGTCAAGATAAATTATACTATATTTATATTCTTTCGTCAAGTCAATATGCTTTACTATCAAATTAGCTAAAATAAATAGGTAGCTGAAAAAATCTAAAAATTTTAAGACATTACATCTCAAAATTAAAACCTATAGAAACTTAATTTCAACTTATTAATCACTTTTTCATGATATAATTTGATACAAGAAAGATTTAAATTTAGTATTTAGGTGGGCAGCGGGGCGAAGGAGAGTTATAAAACTATAATGGAGGTTTTAACGATGACAGAATTTTTATTGCAAAACACACACGGTAGTCACTTTTACATGAAAACACCTTCTGGTCATGATATTCATGTAGACGCAGATCCAGAGAACCTTGGTTATGACTCGGCTGCAAGGCCCATGGAGTACTTAATCGCTGGTTTAGGCGGATGTACGGGAATAGATGTAGTAACGATTTTGGACAAAATGAAAGTAAAGTACGATGCCTTGAACTTGAGAATATTAGCAGAAAGAAGTGAGGAGCATCCCAAAAAATACACGAAGATTCATATAATTTACGAATTCAAGGGAAAAGATCTACCCATGGATAGATTACAAAGAGCTGCTCAACTTTCACAAGAGAAATATTGTGGAGCAACCGCCACATTTAGAGGTTCCACAGAGATGACCTATGAAGTAAAGATTATTGAGTAAATATAAGAACAATAATCGATAGGAGGAGTAAAATGGCTGACCTAAAGGAAAGGAAAGATAAGGCTTCTAAAAAACTCGAAAATATTGATAACGTTATTATGGTTATGAGCGGTAAAGGAGGAGTTGGAAAAACCACTGTTGCGGTGAATTTAGCGGTTGCTCTGGCTCTAGAGGGTCGAAAAGTAGGGCTTTTGGATATTGATTTACATGGTCCTGATGTAGTAAGAATGTTGGGGGGGAGAGAAGCCAAAGTTTCTGCTGTTGGAGGAGAAATACTACCCCCTGAAGTACACGGAATAAAAGTTATTTCTATTTCCCAATTTTTAGATAGCGACAATGAGGCTATTATCTGGAGAGGTCCTTTAAAAACAGGTGCTATAATGCAATTTATTGGTGATGTTGCTTGGGGTAAATTAGACTATCTAATTATCGATGCACCTCCAGGTACGGGAGATGAACCTTTAACAGTTTTCCAAAACGTGGAAAAGATAAAGGGTTCTTTGATCGTTACTTCACCTTCTGTCGTTTCGCAAGACGACGTAGAAAGAGCTATTAATTTTGTGAAAAAAATGGATAAGCAAATTATCGGTATAGTTGAAAATATGTCTTATTTTATCTGCCCAAATTGTAAAACTAAACACTACATTTTTGGTGAAAACGGCGGAAAATCTTTAGCAGAAAAATACAATTTAGAATTACTTGCACAAATTCCTTTGGATTCAACCGTCAGAGAAAACATGGATGCAGGTAAACCCGTTGCTTATTTCGGAACTCCAGAAGTAACAAATGTCTACGTTAACTTGGCAAAAAGGGTAATAGAAAAAGTAGAAACAATTAGTTAATAAGGTATAGGATTACTATCTGAAGTCAGAAAACTTTTTTCATTGATAGGGGGGTTACTTTCATGAAGAAAGCATTATTCGTTGTCATGATACTTACTTTTGCTGTTGTTTCTTTTTCTGTTAGCACTACGTTTTTATACTCGAAAGAAGCAACTTCTGTTTATTTAGTTGCCAGTTTTAACAACTTTGAGCCTATTGCCATGGAAAAAAGCTTCACCGGACTGTGGCGTTACAATGTTGATTTAGAACCTGGTGAATACCTGTATAAATTCATCGTAGATGGAAAAAGAACGATAGATTTTTCAAACGAGGATATAGAAACCTATAACGGTGAAATCTTCAATGTACGCACCGTTCAGGAATCATTTGTTTTTCCAAAAGTTGGCGATGGCTCAGTTAAAAAGGTTTATTTCGATAACGAAAGAAGATATATAAATCCGGTTCAAAAGGGCGAAATATATCTTTCAATAGAATTCGAAAAAAATGATGTTGAAGACGTTGAACTACAAGCCAACGCATCCTCCATACGAAAATCTGTAATAGAATCAAGCAACACCATCATTTATAGGTTCCACGTATTTACCGAAGCTGAAGTTTTAAAGTATAGATTTTTGATCCACGATAGCGAAGAAATAATATACGGTTTCAACGGAACAGAAGAGTTTTTTGAATTCGACTTTAATCATCCTATAATTTCATATTTTGATATACCAGAATGGTCGAAAGGAAGGATCTATTATCAAATATTTCCTGATAGATTCAGAAATGGTGATACTTCCAATGATCCACAAGGAACCTACAGTTGGAACGGTCCACATAATAGAAATTCTCTTTCTTTTGGTTTTTATGGTGGAGATCTGCAAGGGGTCATTGACTCAATTGATCATTTAGAATACATTGGTGTGGAAGCCATCTACTTCAACCCCATTTTTGAAGCTCAGACTCCCCATAAATACGATACAACAAATTATTTAAAAATTGATGATTCTTTTGGAGACGAAGAAGTCTTTTCTAATATGCTAGAGGCGTTACATGAGTCAGATATCAAAGTAATCTTAGATGGCGTATTTAATCATACAGGAACAGAATTCTTCGCGATGAAAGAAAACTTTCTCAAACAAGAAGAATCTGATTATTTGGACTGGTACTATATTAAATCATTCCCCATCAAAAAATCTACAGAAAGTTACGAAGGTTGGCATGGGTACGCTGATCTCCCGCAATTAAACAATGAAAATCCTGAGGTGAAGGCATACATAAATCAGGTAATTGGTAAATGGATGAGTTTTGGTATAGATGGTTGGAGAATGGATGCGGTTGATCAACTCCCTGAAACTTATTGGTCAGCTCTTTACGAAAACATTAAAAACATAAACCAAGAAGCCCTAGTTGTCGGAGAATTTTGGAGAGATGCCACTTCTTATTTTGAAGATCCAAGTTTCGACTCTGTAATGAATTACATCTTCAGAGATGCGGCTATCGCATATGCCAAAGGTGGAAGGGCTATTAACTTTGTTAATACCACTAACGCATATATAGACAAATATCCACCACAAGTGTTGCATGGGTTATGGAACCTTTTGGGTTCACACGATACTGAAAGAATTCTAACTGCTCTCGGTGAAGATACACAACGAATGAAATTAGCTGTCGTACTTCAAATGACGTTTATAGGGTCACCTCTAATATATTATGGTGATGAGATAGGCATGACGGGGACCACAGATCCATTTTGCAGAGTTCCATTTTACTGGGATGATAGTAAGTGGAATATGGAAATTTTAGACTTGTACTCTCAGTTGGCGGAATTAAGAAAAGAAAGTGATGCCTTGAGAAAAGGTGATTATACAGTACTGTATGCAGATGAAAGTGTTCTAATTTATGAAAGACGCTATCAATCAGAGAATGTCATAATTGCACTAAATTCTAAAGATTCACAAATTGAAATTGAGTACGATTTGAACGGAAGTTACAGAGATATCTTAACTGGAGAAAGCTTTAATACCATAGAAAAAATGCCAGGTAAAAGTTTTCTTGTACTTGTTAGCGAGTGAAATTGGAGGATTTAGATGTATTATTATGAAGTAATCCCCATAGGACAAATGGTTTTTAATGGGTTTACCTATAAAAGCGATAAAAAATTAGAGATAGGTCAAAGAGTTATCATTGATTTAAGAGGTAAGTTCCTTCCTGGTTTAGTTTACAAAGAGTCTGAAACTACAGAATTCGACAAAATAAAAGAAATCGCATTTCCATTGGATAATAAGAGTTTTTTAAATGAAAAGCACATCAAACTTATGGAAAAGGTAAGCTCAAAATTTATGGCTCCTATTGGGGAGGTTGCAAGATTGTTTTTTCCTCCTCTTTCTTCGGATATTTATAAACTGAGAATTACACCAAAAAGTTCTTTTTCTCCTATTCAAAAGCCTATTTTTTACAAGCAATTTTTAAAATCTTTTGATAATGCTTCAAAAGCCAACAAGCAGTTAAGAGAATATTTAGATTCAAATTTAATTGAGATAGAACTATACAGAAAAGAAATTACAAAGAAAATAGATAAGTTTGTTAGCCTAAAAATGGACTTAAAAGAGATGTGGAAGTTCAATGTGTCAAAATCTGCCAGAGAGGTAATAAATTATCTATCCATAAACGGTGAAACCTTAGAAAGCGATCTGTACTCACAAGGTATTTTGAAAAAAGGTTCCACCGTTTTGAACACTTTATGGAAAAAAGGTATAATTGAATTATCTGAAGGTTTCCCAATTTACGAAGAAAATACAGAAATTTCTTTAAATGATGAACAGAGGCAAGCAGTTGAAGCAATAAAAGCAAATTCTGATAAACCACATTTATTGTATGGGGTTACGGGGAGCGGTAAAACAGAAGTATTTTTTGAAGTTGCAAGGCCTATCTTGGAAAATGGCGGGAAAGTCCTTCTTTTAGTGCCAGAAATCTCTTTAACCTCGGAGCTAATGATCAGGTTAAAAAAACGATTTGCTAACTACAATGCAGCGTTTTACCATTCCGGACTTACAAGTAGCGAAAGAGTACAAACTTGGTACAAAGCCGTGAATGGTGAATTGGACTTAGTCATAGGAACAAGAAGCGCCATTTTCATACCCATGAAAGATTTAAAAATGATTATAATCGATGAAGAACATGATCAATCTTACTATCAGATAGAAAACGTTAGTTACGATGCGATAGATACGGCTTGTTTTAGAAAAGATTTAGAAGACATTCAACTGATACTTTCATCAGCAACACCACGAGTGATTGATCTGTACAAGGCAAAAGCGAACTTTTTTTATCTTGAAAAAATACATACAAGGTACTTTACCGAAATGCCTGAAGTCCAAATAGTTGATATGAAAAAAGATGAAAAATATAACTGGATATTCAGCAAAAAGGTAGTAGAAAATATAGAAATTTCTTTGAAAAAAAACAAAAAAGTAATTGTTTTCACGCCAACAAGAGGATATGCCAATTATGTAATTTGCAGCGACTGCGGATATATATTCAAATGTGATGAGTGTGATGTTTCATTAACCTTTCATAAAAATGAAAGAAAATTAAGATGCCATTACTGTGGAAAGGAAAGTGAATTACCAAATTTTTGTCCAAAGTGTGGAGGCTTTAAACTTCAAACAAGAGGTTTCGGTACGGAACGGGTTATGGCTGAATTGGCTAAATTGTTCCCTTCACAACCTCTAGTAAGGGTTGATAGGACGGTTATAAAAACATTCAAAGATTTACGAAACACTTTTAATTTCATGAAAGAACCAGGGAAAAAGATCGTTGTTGGAACTAAGATGATCACTAAAGGTTTGGATATTCAAGATTTAGATTTAGTAGTCATTCTTGACGCTGACAGATATTTCAACTTTCCTGACTACAACGCTCAAGAAAGCACAGCCTCTTTGCTGATGCAGGTTGCAGGAAGATCTGGCAGGAAAGAGAAAGGCAAAGTTATCATTCAGAGTTTTCAACCAGAGAATCATATTTATAAATCTTTAATTGATCATAATTTTGACCTAATTGCAGAGAATGATCTTGAACAAAGGAAAATATACGGATATCCTCCGTTCGTCACATTATTTATGATTTTAGTGAACAACCCTTCCGCTGACAAAGCAAAGGCTAAAGCAAATGAAATCGTCGAAGAGTTGAGTAAAATTGAAAATCAAGTTGATATTGAAATATTGGGACCCGTTGTGCCAATCATTTCCAAATTAAGAGGGAATTACAGGTATCAAATCATTATAAAAAGTAAACAGAAAAATCATGACTTTTTATACTCAACGCTTAAAAAACATTTTAGAGACATCAAAATTTATGTTAATCCCCCCACTACGTTAGTATAAATGTTACTCTGAAAACAATATTCATATTTAATGCTAAAATATAGATATAAGTATAGCAACTATTCAAATCTGGAGGTGATTTAGATGGAGTATAAAATTTATACAAAGGAAGTAGAACTTACCGAAGCTTTAGAGAATTATATCGAAAAAAGAATGAGTAAACCAGACCATCTGCTCAAAAAACATCCTGATATTGTCTCTCCTTCTGATGTCAGAATAACAAAAGAGAGGGGCATATACAAAGTTGAAATAACTACCCATGTTAAACCTCTAAGTAAAATCATAAAAGTAGAAGAAAGAAGTAACGATCTTTATGAAGCTATTGATGAGGTAACAGACTCTTTGGAAAGAAAAATCAGAAAACTAAAGAATCGTTTACAAGAACAAAGTAGAACAGATAAAAAGGCGCGTATGGAAATAGAACAAAATCTTCAAAATCCTGACATTAAAAATCTTGATTTAGCTGAAGAAAATGAATCAGAAATTGAAGAAAAACCTGATGCTCCAAAGATTGTGAGAACAAAAAATTTTGATCTAACTCTTATGAGCGTTGAAGAAGCAATGTTACAAATGCAACTTTTAGGCCATTCATTTTTCGTTTTCAGAAATCCAGACAATGATGCCATAAGCGTTCTTTATGAAAGAAAAGATGGAGACTTAGGCCTCATAGAATTCAATGAATAATCTTTAAGCACTTAAAGGGATGCACAATGCATCCCTTTTTGTTATGCGTATTACTTGGATTTGCACGTCGCTCAAATTTATGTTATAATTTTTTAGTAAAACGTTTCCATTATTACAAAAGTTAAAAGGAGGATGGAGAAATGAAAAGATACTTAGGTTTAGTAACATTGCTTCTTTTTTTAGCTTCCTTTGTTTTTTCTGGAACACCTTCTCCAAATTGGGAAGATCAGATTATCTATTTTGTTATGATAGACAGGTTTGCAAATGGAGATACTTCCAACGATGTACTAACAGATTCAGGAATAGAAAGTGGAATGGTGAACTCAAAGTACAACGGTGGAGACATCCAGGGTTTGATCGACCAGTTAGATTATATAAAAGAATTAGGGGCAACTGCAATCTGGGTTACACCGCCTGTCGCTAACCAATGGTGGGATGGAAGTGTGAATTATGGAGGTTATCACGGTTACTGGGCAAGAGATTTTAAAAAGGTAGAAGAACATTTTGGAGATGTAGAACTTTACAAAAAATTTGTAGAAGAAGCTCACAAAAGAGGTATGTATGTAATTCAAGATATCGTAGCGAATCATACGGGTAATTTTTTGATTTACAAAAACGGACGATATTTTTTAAACAATCAAAGTGTTCCAACAAACAAACCCGACCAGTATCCTTTCAATATGAATGATTATAACGATCCAGAACAAAGAAAATTGAATGTTTATCATTGGCCCTCTGAAATTAAAAATCCAAACCAATATAATACCGAATTTTCTCAGTTAGATGATTTGAACACTGAGAATCCTTTAGTGATTGAAGCTTTGAAAGATTCTTACACTTTTTGGATAGAAGAAGCGGATATAGATGGTTTTAGGATAGATACCGCTATATATGTTCCAAATGAATTTTGGGAAGAATTTTTAAATGGAGAAAATGGAATATATGAAATAGCGCAAAAAGTTGAAAAAAATGATTTCTTAACTTATGGTGAGGCATGGATAACACCTCAACCGTTCACGAACGTAGCGGAGAAATCTTTAAATGAATATATGGAAATTGGATTTAATTCAATGTTAGATTTTCCTCTTCAAACGGATATCAAGCGTGTGTTTAAAGAAGGAAAACCAACATCTTACTTGGAGTATAGATTAAATCAAAGAGAAACTATGTACAAAGATCCTTCAAGAATGATAACCTTTATTGATAATCACGATATGGATAGATTCCTAAAAGGTTCTGATATAAACAGTCTCAAGCAGGCCTTAACTTTTATATTTACTATTCCTGGAATACCAACTATTTATTACGGTACCGAACAAAACTTTGTTGAAACAAGGGCAGCAATGTTTGACCAGGGATTTGCTTCTGGAGGAGTTGACCACTTTGATACAACAACACCTACCTTTCAGTACATCAAAGAATTAACTGAATTAAGGAAAAATATACCAACCTTCAGATATGGAAAAGTAGAAATTCTTTTCGCAGATGAATTAGGTCCAGGACCTTTCATTTATAAAGTAAAAGATGAATCAAAATCTTATATTATTTTGATGAATACATCTTCCAATAAAAAACATGCTACAGATGTTGATTTAGGGATTGATGAAGGAACCGTTCTTAAACCCATTTTAGTAAACAATATGATTAACAAAGAAATCGTATACTCTTCGCCTTTGAATATCTTGTTAAACGCTAAGGCAATCGGTATATTCGAGGTAACGAATGAAATTAACCCTGTCAAGGAAGAAGAAGTATCTGTAGAAATTACAAATTTAGAAGAAGGTCAAACCTTCTCTGAAAACTTCGTATTAAAAGGAACAGCATCAAACGCAAAATCTATTCAGGTAATCGTTGATCGTGAGGAAAAGGAATATGCTAAAATCAATCTCACACAAAAACAAAATGAACCTTGGGAAATCCCAATAAGCATCTCGGATTTCACACCTGGGCAACACAACATATTCGTTAAAGCCTACGGAAGAACTCCATTAATAGTTGATTATTCAGAAAGTTATAATATTAATTTCGAAATTCCAATGGTGACTCTTAAAATAGTTGAAGACTCTCTGGGAGACGATAAAGGACCTAATGGAACTTATTCTTACCCAAAAGACCCAACTTTCAACAAACAGATGGATATCAAAGAGGTTGAATTGATACAAATTGGAACTATGCTTAGGATGGTTGTAACTATGGAGAATGTGACTGATATCTGGAACCCTGCAAACGGATTCGATCATGTGACATTTCAAATCTTCTTCGACGACCCTGACAAAAAAGGAGCAGTAGAATTACCATTTCAAAATGCAACTACGCCTAATAGCTTAGATTGGGATTACGAAGTTTACGCAACTGGCTGGGGTATTAGCCTTTTCAGTTCAGAGAACTCATCAGCTAATAAATATGGTGATCCAATAACTCCTGCCCCTACTACGCAGGTTAATAAACAAGAAAATAAAATAACCTTTATGATTCCACTTTCAACACTTGACACAAGCGACCTTTCAGGATGGACAATTTATATAACAACATACGATTACGATGGAATCGAAGGGGTCTTGAGACCATTATCACCAAATGGAGGACCTTGGTCGTTTGGGGGAGGTAACCCAACCGATCCAAAGATAATGGACGATGTTTTGATAAAGATTGATTGAGAAAAAAACATAGGGTCTGCTTTTAAAGACCCTATGTTTTTATAATTGAAATTGTTTTTTTAGTTTATCCCCAGCATACTATCGATTTTGTTTTTATCAAAACCGATTATATACTGACTCCCTATTTGAATCACTGGAGTCCCCATTTGATGAGTCCTTCGAACTAGTTCTTCTGCTGCTTTTGGATCTCTTGAAACATCTACTTCACTAAATTTTATTCCTAGCTCTCTAAAATACGATTTGGCTTTTCTGCACCAAGGACAGTTTGGAGTTGTATAAACCTTTACTTTTACATGTTGCATGTTATCTTTCAACCTCCCATACCCTATATAGGTATTTTTTATTATAATAACAGAATTTTATAATGTTTATTTTAAGAAAAAGTAAATATAACTTTGTAAAATAGAGATGCATAAATGTCAATTACATGTATAAAATACGAGGTGATAAACAACGGACTACATATTTGAATATCCTAAACTTCCGATAAATTACAAAGTAAGAGAAGAAAACGATTATTCTGTTTACACTTTCCACACTGTGTACACTGATCCCATTTACAAAGAAAACGAAACTCAGGTAATTCATATGTTTAAACCTGAACAAAAAGTTAAAGGAGATATAATCTTTCTACATGGTATTGGACCAAACAACGTTCCATACCTTGAATGGTACGGGAGGTATTTCAAAAAATTTGGCTACAGAACGAGTGTTGTGATCCTTCCTTACCATCTGAGTAGAAAACCAAACGATGTAGAAGATGGTGACCCTTATTATTCACCTGAACCAAATGAGTGCACAGTACTTTTTCATAATTCTGTAAAAGATGTTCGAAGAGCAATCGATTTGCTTGAAACCTTCGATGATTTTTCGGAAAATCATTTGTACTTAATGGGGGTATCTTTTGGAGGAATCATTGGTACTATGAGTTTAGCTCTCGATAATAGGATTAAAAAAGGTATCTTGATGATCACTGGTGGGAATTGGAGATGGATAAACTTTTACTCACCATATACGGAAAAAGTTAGGGTAAGATACGCAAAAGAAAAAAATTCATTTGGTTGCGATTCCGAAGAGTTTTGTAAAAAATTTAGAAGTGATGCGGCTAACTTTGTAAAAAATAATATCAATTCTATAGATGATATATTCCAAAAAACACCTATTACTTGTTATCATTACGACTCGCTGAGTTATGCTAAGTTCGTTAATCAACCTGTTCTTTTTATAAAAGCTCTTTTCGATAAAATCATGCCACATAAAGCCACAAATGACCTTCAAAACTTATTACCAAATAAAAAAGTCAAAGGTCTGTTGGCGGGACATAAATCAAGTTATATATTCAAAAGAATTGTGGGGCGTTGGGTGATTAATTTTATAGAAAAAGACCAGCCCCAAGGAGATATCGGAGAAAAGTAATAAAAGAGAAGAAGTTTTAGAATCAAACCGTTAGATCCAAAGTTAATCCTAAAATAAACTCCAAATCTAAAGAAGAGCTGTTACTTTTATAAATTTCTAAAGATTGAAGGGTGCTGATTAACTTTTTAATTTTTTCTGGATCCGTTTCTGTTCTTAATTCATTCGTTATTTTTTGAATTTCTTTTTCGATCTTTTGCTTTATATCTTTTGTTTCCTTGGTGTTTTTCTCTGTATTTTGCAGTTCATAAACGGGATTTTGTGGAGAACTTTTATCTGTTTCTTTTCTATACAGAATAACAGCTTTAGATTTTCCTCCAACGGCAGCTAAAAATCCTCCCCTTCTTTTAAGATTAAGGTCGATGTCTGTATATATAACAATTCCACCTTTTTTCAGAGCCTGAGATTTAAATTGGTTTATATTCCCCAACTCATGGGCTGCCACCCTAAGTATACTCAAAGAAGCAGGGGAACTGTTAGCCAATCCAAGCTCGCCCGGGTCTAACTTGTAGCCCAAGTATGGGTTAAAATGCTCTGGCTTGATGGAGTCAATCATAAAAATCACCTTTCTCTTGGGAGGGATAAAGACGAATAAAGGATCTTACATTTTACTGATTGATATAAAAAAAGACTTTACAGTAAACTTACATCACAAAGAGATAAAGATCAACAAAGGATTGTACGCCTATATAGGTTCTGCTATGAAAAACCTTTACCAAAGAGTTGGCAGACATATGACTTTCAAGGAGAAGGCATATCAAAAACACTGGCATATAGACGGCATTTTAGAAAACAATGAAAACAAAATAATATTTGTCGCGATGCTCCCTTCAGATAAACGCCTTGAAGAAGATATCTCCAAAGAATTTGCTGAGAAATTTCAGTTTATTGAAGGTTTTGGTGCATCTGATTTAACTGTAAAATCAAATCTTTACCTCGTAGATAATATCGACTATTTTTTTGAAATTATTAAGAGTTTTATTCTTTAAGTACAGTTTTAATTGTCATCCTTATTTTTACCTCATCTATTATATCGAAGACAATATCAATTTTACCTTTTTCTGAGTTGTTTTTTAAATTTTGATAATTTCCTTCTACTTGCATTTCTTCTATTTCGATATTGGGTTCAAACATACTCAAGTTAACGATTTGTCGATCATAGCTGAAATTCTTGACTGTGATCAAAAAGTCTACTATTCGGGAGTTTGCCGATTTAACTTCAACATCCGACAATTTTTCTATCTTATATTGTACATCCCAACTCTCCCCTAAGTTTATCTTGAGCGTGTCTCCAACGGGAGTATCATTAATGTACGCTAACTTTATCGGAAAACTTTCATTATCGAATTCTTCGTGTATCCAGACTTCTCCCGAAGGTAATTCTATCCCTAAACCATTGTATTTTGTGTTTTCTATGTGTCTTATTATCTGAGTTTTTGTATAATTTGGTATATTAGAGTACAAAGAAAAATTAACTACGTTTCTGTCTTGGTATGATAATATATCGTTTTGAGATATCCTAACATTCATTAAAGTATTTTGAAAATTGACTTTTCCCAAATTCATTGTATAAGTTTGACTTAGAATTGCCTCTTTTGCAACCATTCCAAAATCATCTTCATTTACCATACGTGTGCTACTCAATAACTTTGTACTCTCTATGTAATCACGAGAAGACAAGTTAAGATATTCATTAACTAAGTATAGGTTGGTTTGCCCAACAGGAACGCCGTTGAATTGAACGTTTTTGTTGAAAGTTCCATCACTTTTCATTTCATAGATAACTTCCCACGAACCTTCTCCTCTTAAAGCAATTACAGCACTTTTAGGGTTTTTCAATAGAATTTGAGTAGTGGGTTGGATCTTATCTTTATTCTTTTCATCGGTAACGCACCAATGATTTAATTGAGGGTTATAAAATAGAATTTCATTTGTTCCAATGATCTTGTAAACATTTTCATCTATGGCTTCAATAGATTTTTGAGTGTAATCTTCCAATGAAGCTATCTTAAAAGGAAAGTGTTGATACACCTTTTTAAGTTCCCAAGAATCCACTCCACTGATCCAAAGTACATCAAAACCATCAGGAACAAGGAAGGAGGTTTCGTTAGAAACGTTATAGAACAGTTGAACGTCTTTAAAGATGAAGGTATAATTCTCAGACAAAGCCGTCATACTTAAAAAAACGATGAGCATCAAAAATATAAACATTTTCTTCATTAACATCATCTCCTTGTGAATTTTTGAAAGGACCTGGGGTCCCAGTCATGTATGGGAGAGCTCAGCCCTGTGATCCTTTTTTAAAAGCAGAATTTTCTTTATAACAGTATCTATATCTATAGCGCCCTTCCCCCGCTCCCCACCCTTTTTTATTGAATATGATATTTTTCAAGTAGATCATCGAGTATCTCTCTCGCAATAGGTGCTGCACCGGTGGACCCCATCCCTCCATTTTCTATTACAACCACAATCGAGTACTGTGGATCATTTGCTGGTAAAAATCCAGCGAACCATGAGTGAGCAGGTTTTCCACCTCCTACTTCTGCGGTACCTGTCTTTCCTGCTACCGTTATTGGAAAATCCTTAAACGACTGATAAGCAGTACCTTCTTCACCAGCTGATCCACTGAAAGAGGTCACTTCTACCATACCCTGATAGATGTATTTTAGATATTCTTCGTTCATTTCGTATGAATCTCTCAGTAAAGGCACGTTTTTATTTATAATCTTTCCGAAAATATCTTCTTCCCTTTTAAATAAGCTGAATTGATAATATTCTCCTTCTGTAGCAAGAATATTATATATTCTTAGAATTTGAAGTGGAGTCATAGTGATGTATCCTTGACCTATATACGTTAATAATGTTTCTCCTGGATACCATATAGTATCAAATTTCTCATACTTCCATTCAGGGTCTGGAAAAATCCCATTTTTTTCATTTGGTATTTCTATACCTGTTTTAGAAGTAATATCAAATCTATCCGCGACATTTTTCAAATAGTCTATTCCCAACTTTTCACCAAGCCAGTAATAATAAGAGTTAACCGATGCCCTCAAGGATTTCACCAAATCGGTTTCACCATGTCCTAAAGTATACCAATCGTAATAAGATGCGATAACGTTACCTTGAGAGTTCTTTAAATCGTATCTTCCAGTGGAATTTATAGTTGCTTGTGGAGAGATTCCCCCTTCAAGGGCAGCATATGCAACAAACGGTTTTATAATAGACCCTGGAGGATACAATGCGGATGCAGCTCTATTTAACAATGGCATATTATTGTCATTCAAAATTCTTTGAAACTCTAAATTACTCATTCCTTGGGCAAACAAATTCGGATCAACCGAAGGATGACTAACAAAGACCAATATTTCTCCAGTTTTTGGTTCGGAGATTATCACCGAGCCATTGTAGTTATTTTCTTTTAAATAATTGTAGGCTTTGATCTGTAAATCTAAGTCCAACGTTAAATAAATATTATTCCCGTCAATAGAATGGGCTTGAGCAATTATAGGTGAAACTGATTCATTTGTAGCAATATTGACCATTTTGTACCCTGGCTGCCCCTGTAATTCTTCATCAAACACCAATTCTAATCCTGATCTTGGAGTACCTTCATTGTCCACATAACCCAAGACATGGTACAAAGATTCGTGGGCATACTTTCTTATATATCTTTCTTCAACTTGTAGATTTTTGTCAATGCTTCCTATCTTTTGAGCTGTTACAGAATTTATTTCTAAATTCACTCTTTTTTGAAAATTTAATTTATCTATTATAGTATACGGATTATCCACTACATCTTTCAGAACTTGATACAATTCAGCTTCTGTACCTTCACTCAACGTTCCTCCTAAATTTGTTAAGTTATATATCCTTTGGTTCCATGCTAACAAATTTCCATTTCTATCGTATATATTTCCTCTTTTAGGAGAATCTTTTACAATTCTTGTTGATAACTCTTGAACTTCCATTGAATATTTATCCCAGTTTAAAATCTGTAATTGAAATGATCTCGCAAAAAGTAAAGCAATACCCAAAAAAAATAAAGAAAACAGTATTTTAGCTCTTTTTTCTTTCATTGAAAACCAGCCTCATGTTCATAAAATATAATACAAAGACGATAATCATATCCCATAAAAAAGGATAAAGAGAAGAAGTAATGACACTCATATACAGCGACAAAACACCCACGTATATCAATGCTTTAATTAAAGTCATTTCCAATTGATGTAAGAAAAAGTTGATGAGAAGAAAGATGGCAAAAAAAATTATTGCAAGAAATCCCAATTCAAACCTAGAATTGAAATAGAAAATAGTATATATCAATACGAGGAAAAGAAGTCTAGTATCATCTTCTTCAAAGTTTGCCACATATAACGCAATTATAGGAAAAACAAAAAAAAGTATTTCTCCAAGCCATCTATCAAACGAAGCGGTAATGAGGGCTAATAAAAAATAAATTAGATACATCATATATTCTCACTTCTTTACTTTAGTAAGGAAAAAAGTAAACTAAAAAATCATCGATCATCACAGGGTTGAAAAGATAAAGATCTCCATATTTAGAAACAATTTCACCTGATAAAAATATACCTTCTTTTTCTCCGCTTTTTACATAATCGGGAAGATCCATGTTTAGGTGTTCGTCCATTATTACATTATAATTATCAGGTATTTCCACCAACAAATTACCTTTATCTTCTTTTATCAACACATCTACGACACCTATTTTTCCAAAAAAATCTTGGTTTCCCCAACCCAATTTTCTAACCACTACTCTATCTGAAAATGTATTTTCAACAAAGCCTAAAAGATTTCCATCTGTAGAAACGGCTAAATAACCTTTTTCTAAATTTCCTTCATTAGTCGTCAAAACGTTAAAAGAGCGCTCTGTTTCACTCAAAATTATACCTCGCGGGATCGTTAAATCTACATTTTCGATCTCTTTACTTTCAATTAAATAAATAGGTTGTTTTTTAATTTCATCTAAGATATTAGAAATTTTTTCACCACTTGCATTTCTTTCTGAAATCTTGAAATGAAGCGTTGAAAAAAGCATATCAACCGGGTAGGTTAGAGGTTTTAAAATACCTCCCAAGCTTTCAAAAGTATTAAATAAAATCGAAATAAAGATCAAAATTACTAAAAATAAAATCCCAAAATATCTCATATTAAGCTTTTTGAGATATACTTTTTATAAGGTTTATCTTATCAATAACCATCCCTGCCCCTCTTGCCACACAAGTTATTGGATCATCCGCTATTACAACTCTTATCAAAGTTTCCCTTTCTAATAGCTCTTTTATCCCCTTTATCAAAGCCCCTCCACCAGCCAAAAATATACCTCTATTTACTATATCATACAAAAGTTCAGGTGGAGTTTCTTCGATAGCCAATTTAATATTTTCAACTATCTTGTTAACCGGTATCCGCATCGCATTTCTTATCTCTGAGCCTGTGATCGTAACACTTTTTGGAAGGCCGCTTAGAACATCTAAGCCTATCACTTCCATGCTTAAATCATTGTACTGAGGACTATCAAAAACATTTCCAATTTCAATTTTTATCCTCTCAGCAGTTTTTTCTCCTATTACCATATTGTATTTTGATTTTATGTGATTGATAATTTCTTGATCGATTAAATCTCCCGCTACCCTTATAGATTTGGATAATACAATATTTCCAAGTGAAATTACAGCTATTTCTGTGGTACCTCCACCAATGTCTACGATCATATTTCCCGAGGGTTCTTCTACATCCAATCCAGCTCCAATAGCAGTTGCCATGGCTTCTTCAATCAAAAAAGCCTTACTAGATCCCGCATCCAAGGCTGCTTCTCTCAAAGCATTCCTTTCCACCTGGGTTGCATCTGTAGGTATTCCAACAACTACCATTGGTTTAAAAAAGCTAAAACCATTCAATGCAGTGTTTATAAAATACTTAAGCATCGTCATAGCCACATTGTAATCTGCTATCACCCCCTCTTTAAGAGGCCTGATGGCGATTATATTAGCAGGAGTTTTCCCAATCATTTTTTTAGCTTCTTTTCCTACTTTTAGCAATTCTGAAGTATCTTTGTTGATAGCTATAACAGAGGGTTCGTTTAAAATTATCCCTTTACCTTTCATATAAACTAACGTGTTTGCTGTTCCTAAATCTATACCTAGATAAGGCCTCAAATACGATCGCATTGCTTAAAAGTCCTCCTTAAAAGTATATTATGCTCCCCACCCCACTAGTTATTAGTATAACACAAACAACTCAAAATTGATGTTGTAGAAACATAAATGTAAATTGTTGTAATTGACAAATATAAAATAAAAATTTATAATATTAACCGACTTGTTTAATTAACTGTGCATTTTTGATAGTTTATTGGAGGAACCTTGAATGCAAATAGGTGAAAAGATAAAAAGCCTTAGAATAATGAGAAACATGACCCAAGAGGAGCTCGCGACGAGATCTGATTTAACTAGAGGTTTTATTTCCCAAGTTGAACGGGATTTAGCTTCTCCTACCGTTGAAAATTTGGAAATGATTCTAAGAGCCTTAGGAACTGATCTGAAAGACTTTTTTTCAAATCTTGAAAACAAGGAAAAGATCGTTTTCACAAAAGAAGATCGAATACCTATATATGATTCACCAACAGGTGTTAAAGAAGAGCTCCTTTTAACGACGTCAGAACCAAAAAATATAGAACCTTCTTTGGTAGTTTTGGAACCAGATTGTTCAACGGATATTGAGAAACCTCATGAAGGTGTGGAATTGGGATATGTGATCGAAGGAGAGATAGAGTTATACCTAAACAAAGAAGTTTATTTGGTACGCAAAGAGGAAACTTTTTTTTATTCAGCAAATAAGAAGCATTTCATAAAAAATAAAAGTAGTACAAATTCAGCAACTCTAATATGGATAGAAATATTTTAAAGGAGGATTGAGAGATGGCTAAATCCCTAGGAAGGCATTTGATAGCCGAATTATACGACTGTGATGAAGAGATACTAAACGATGTTGAACAAATAGAATACTTAATGAAAAAGGCAGCCATTGAATCAGGGGCAACAATAGTTACTTCAACATTTCATAGATTCTTACCTCATGGGGTAAGTGGAGCAATAATTGTTTCTGAATCTCATTTGGCAATTCATACTTGGCCTGAATACAGTTACGCCTCTTTAGATATATATACTTGTGGAGATTCTGTAGATCCATGGAAAGCTTTCTATTATCTAAAAGATGCTTTAAATTCAAAAAGACAGGAAAGTCAAGAATTCAAACGAGGAGTCTTTTCTTCAATAGGAATTCCTGAAAATTCCGCTCATAAAATAGAGGTGAGTTGATGGCTGAAAATAATTTTAACTTTCCACATACTATTTTTACCGAGTACGATAAAGTACATAATGTAGGAGTTTTCACAGAAGTAACTAATCACATTTATACCGAACAAACTGAATATCAAAGAATAGATATATATGAAACTCCAACATTTGGAAAGTTATTCTCATTAGATGGGTTCATCATGACGAGAGATTCAGATGAATTTGTTTATCATGAAATGATCTCACACGTTCCTTTGTTCATACATCCTGATCCCAAAAAGGTTTTGGTAATCGGTGGAGGCGATGGAGGAACTGTCAGAGAAGTATTGAAACATGATTCTGTAGAGAAAGTGATCCTTTGCGAATTGGATAAAAAGGTTGTAGAAGCTGCTTTAACGTATTTACCCAACATTTCTTATGAGTTAAAAAATCCAAAAGTAGAAATAGTCTATGAGGATGGAAGTAAATTTGTTTCTCAATTTAAAGATGAGTTCGACGCTATATTGATTGATTCCACTGATCCCACAGAAGGTGAAGGTGGACTACTTTTCACCGAAGAGTTTTATCATAAATGTTTTGAAGCCTTGAAGGAAAACGGAGTTTTCTCTGCACAAACAGAGGAGCCTTTTTTAAGAAAAGAATGGATGATAAGGGCGTATAAAAGAATCAGCAATACCTTCAATGTAGCTCGATTGTACATGGGTTATGTACCTCAATATATGCCGGGTACATGGACATGGACATTTGCTTCAAAAAATTTGGATCCAATAAAAGATTTTGATCCTGAAAAGGTTAGGGAGTTTAATAAAGAACTTAAATATTACGATGAAGAAGTTCACGTTGCATCCTTTTCTCTACCTGTTTTTGTAAAAAAATTAATCAGTTGATTCATTAAATAATGGCGGACATTGGTCCGTCTTTTTTTCTAAAACAATCAAACTATGTATATGTTTCTTTTATCATATACTTTTTCCAACTCTGAAGAGACGAATTCAATCATTTTACTTTTTAATTCCTCAGGGTAAGTGGATACACCATTTGCGGTTTGATAAGGGAAAAATGCAATCGGGGATTTAAAAAACTTTTTAAATCTTTTTAAGTAGTCAGACGGCATTCTGAATACTCCCAGTGTAATCGCATTGATCTTCTTTAAGTTAATGTTCTGTGATATCAGGTTAATGAACGCCTTATATTTCTCTCCCCAATCTTCTCCTATATAAAGTATAGGATCCAACGCTAAATTGACTTTCCAACCTTTTTGTAGTAACTGAGATATAGCCATTAGCCTTCTTTCTAAAGATGGGGTGTTTTTTTCATATTTTACTATTACTTCTTGGGGGGATATGCTCCAAGTGATGATCAAATTTTCTAATGGAGAGTAGTTCAAAATTTTTTTGTAATTGGTTGATTTAGTCCGGATTTCTATAGTTATCAGAGGGTTTGCCTTAGCAAACTCTATCCATTCTTTTAAAAAAGGGTAAATTCCTTCAAAAAGAAGGATGTCTGAATCATACGATATGCTTAGATAAAGCTTCCCTTTTTCACTTAATAATCTGTTTAATTCATGAAAGTAATCTGAGAGATTAACAAAGAATAAAATGTGGGAAGAGAAGTTCATACCTTTCAAATAACAGTAATCGCAATCGAACAGACAATTAACTATGAAATTTGTGTAGTAGAAATTTTGTTGTTCAAAGTCATGGCACAAAGGAGACCCTTTATAGATAAAATCACCCTTGTTAACTGCCAGAATCAAAGACGGTGAGAGTTTTTGTAGAAAAGGGTTTTGGTTCTTTCTGGAGAATATTTCATTGTAATTATCAATATAGACTATCTTACTTTTGTTGAGTTTGCTTGTAATTTCATTGGTTAGTGGATAATTTAAGGCATCTTTTTCGATGTAGATGTGTGAGAAGGTTTCACTTGTATAGTTTTGATTTGAGATTTTCAAAAATCGCATCCCTTTCTTTTTGGCTTTTTGGAATGTAATTAAAATATTCTTCTAAGAATAAAGGGCTTACTTTCTTATTAGATTTGAAATAGGCATATGCATTTTCAAGTTGTTTGGTCTGTGAGAACGTTAGCTTCAAACCTTTAGATACCTTCTCTATGATTTCTTCGTCTTGTTGTTGAAGAATAGGTTGAAATAACTTTAGTAGAGAACTCACCAATTTTGTGAAAGAAAAAATTTCTTCTAATTTATCGTAAATCAACTCATCTATATACTTTTTAGTCAATCTTTCTAATGGCTGATTTTTACTCACTTTATCGGAGACTATTTTTACTACATATATCTGATGAACGTTCAAAAATTTTGAAGCAATCTCAAAAAAAGCCGATGATTCCATATCGACTAAGTCTTCTTCAAATTCATAATTGCTGTTGAGAATATCTATACTTTGAATGGAACCTTCTTTTAGGTTGTGTTCGACTAAGATATCCGTATAGTACTTCCTTTTTCTTTCATAATCTACTACTTTATTAACTAAAATTAGATCTCCAACTTCAAATTTGTTATTTAAGCTACCACATATTCCTATGTTTATTGCATAATCATTATGGGGATAACCTTTTAAGGTATCTTTCAATAGATAAGATGTAGCTCCGGCTACGTTGATTTTTCCTACGCCTGATACTACAAGGTTGACTTCGTCGTCGTGATAACTCTCAAAAGGTCTATCTGTTGTTTTTTTTAAATTTAAATATTTTATTATCGCTCGTGCTTCAACACCCATTGCAGAGATTATATTAAGCATGTAATTCCCTCAGAACAGTTTCTTTTCTCTCAAATTGGCTTTTTCTTTTTGTTGGGTCAAACTTTCCACCTCGCCACCTTCGAGAGAAAAAGTGATTTCGTATGATCCATCGATCAGCAAAAATATATTCACCTTTAATTCATCTACATACTTTTTTAGGATTTCATATTCTAACTTTTGGTTTGAGGAGAATTTGAAGTGTATTTTATTGTTTTCAATTTCCGGATTCGAAAATAGCAAAGCGAAGTATATAGCCATGTTGGACTTCTTCTCGTGTGGATCGCTGAAGTAATCAAGAATCTTCTTCATAATTGGGTGTTGAGTTTCGTTGGGAACGGATTCTGTGGCTACTTGTTTTCTTTTTGGAGTTGTTTCTTTATCATAAGATATAGTTGAGGACGTAGTTGAATTTTTATGCATGAAATCTAAGATCTCCACATCGAAAATCAACCTTTTATTTTCACTGTATTTTAAATCTTTAAGTATATCGTTGAATGTCCCCATTAAGTGAATTAAGTTACTTCTTTTCTCGTTAATTAGTGAATCAAAAATATATTCTATGGATTGCTCTAAAAGAATTTCTGGATCTTTCCCTAAATTGAACAGATCTTCAGATTGTGCCAAAAATTCATCGATTTTTGAATTGTAGACATTTTCTATGAATTGAACAATAAAATTTTCATCGAACAAACCTAGTATGTCGAGGGTGTCTTGGTGAGTGATCTTCTTCTCTCCAAATTTTTCTACTTGTTCCAACATCGATATGGCATCTCTCATCCCACCTTTTGCCCTTTTAGCAATGATTTCTAGGGCGTCTAACTCATATTCTATTCCTTCAGAGCTTGCTATATTTTTCAATCCTTCTACTATTTCATTCTGACCTAAATTTTTGAAGTTTATAATTTGAGCCCTAGAAATAATGGTATCAGGGACTTTTTCCAAATTGGTGGTTGCTAAAATAAAAATAACATGTGAAGGTGGTTCTTCTAACGTTTTTAATAACGCGTTGAATGCTTCTCTTGTCAACATATGAAATTCATCGATTATATATACTTTGTATTTCCCATAGACTGGCCTGTAATTGGAGGAGTCCCTGATGTTTCTAATTTCGTCTATTCCTCTATTCGAAGCCGCATCCATTTCAATTACATCCAAAAAACTGTTATTGTTTATAGAAACACAGTTCTCGCATTTGTTGCAAGGATTGTACCCTTGAGGATCCTTACAATTTAATACCTTGGCAAGTATTCTGGCGGTAGTGGTTTTCCCGGTGCCCCGCGGACCCGAAAAAATATAAGCATGAGAGACTTCTTGCTTGTTCAAAGCGTTTTTAAAGTATTTTACTACATGAGGTTGTCCTAAAATTTCATCAAAATCTTTTGGTCTGTATTTTCTATATAAATTATTGTTCACAAAGTTCCCTCCGAATTGCCGACAAGATTTAATTTGTACACCTTGTTTTTTATTAGTGATAACACATCTTCTTTGTTATCCTCTAATACCTCAAATATGAAATAAACTTCGTCTGAAAAGTTTTGCTTTATTATTTTGAAGTTATTCTGTTTTTGCATGAGGTTTTGTATGAAGGAAAAATTACTGTAGTCACATTTTGCCTCGTAAATAAATACCTTTTCATAGGTAACCACTTTAGAAGCTTTAACAACCTCTTCAGCTGTTTTAGAATAGGCATCTATTAAACCTCGAATCCCTAATTTCACTCCTCCAAAATACCTCGTAACAACAATGGTCACGTTAAAGAGACCAAATTTTTCAATTACACCGTATATAGGTTTGCCAGCGGTGCCTGATGGTTCATTGTTATCGGAATAATTAGCGATTTCTCTTCCTCCCTCATGCACCTTATAAGCCCAACAGTTGTGTGTGGCGTTATTGTACATTTGGGAAATCTGTTTTATAAATTTTTGTGCTTCATCAACCGAATTGGTCTTTGCGATATTACCAATGAATTTTGACCTTTCTACAGTGTATGTAATTTCGATCGGATCTTTTATTGATTTATAATTCAAGATATATCTTTATCTTCCCTTCAAAATCATCGGTTAGGTTAAATTTATTAGCCGCACTGGATTGATTGGCAGAAATCTCATAGAATCCTGAGCTGTCAACATGTAACAATAATTCGCCCTTTTTAACTTCAGAGTAGTTCTTCACGACCCTAACAACTTCTTTTGTACCGTTTATTTCAACTGTTACCTTTTTGCTTAGATCTAAATGTTCTATATAGTTGGAAGATAAGTTAGTTTCGATATTTCCAAAATCATCTGAATATAAATAATCACATATTATTTTGTTATCTTCAATAATAGGTCTTTGCACATCTAAATTTGCTAATTTTTCAGTTTTGGGTCCAAAATGATCGATATTGATACCTTTAGAAATGTATGCAGCCACTGGTGCAAATATATCACGCCCATGAAATGTTGATGAATAATCGGTTTTATAGAAAAATCTCTTGTCGGATAGCTCAACAGATTTTTCAACTCCGAACTCTTGCATCACAAAAGTAAATAAACCATTATCTGGTCCAACAAAATAATAGTTGTACTTTGACGTTTTCAATGCGATCGGTTTCCTTGGGCTACCTACGGTTGGATCAACAACACACAAAAAGACGGTCCCTTCTTCAAAATCTTGACAGGCTCTAAAAATTATAGCTGCATACTTCTTTATATTAAAATGTCCAGCACTGTGGGTGATATCAATTATATCAGCATTTTGATTTATTCTTTTTATAACAGATTTACAAACAGAGACATAATATGAAGATAGCCCCCAATCCGTTAAAAAGGCTATATGATTCACCGAATTAGACCTCCCTTATTCCTTCCCTATGTTTCTTGCGTAGCTTGTAACAAAAGTAATGATGCCAAACAGAAAAAAAGTCCAAAACCTAATAAAATTAGAATTTCAAAGCTTATATCACTTAAGCCATAACCTAATACCGTTATTTTTCTCCAGCCATCTAAAGAGTATTTAACGGGAAATAGGTTCGCAATCTTTTCAAGAATGCTTCCTGTAGGAATTGGAATTAAAGTACCGCCAAATACCAACATCCCTCCAATCATTGCTGTTACAAGGAAAGAAGCAGCTCGAGCTGTTTTTAAAAAAGAAGATAAAAACAAGCCAAAAGAGGTGAAAGAAAATACGGATACTAAAACAAGTAAGATCAAATTCCATGGGTTAGCTTGTGATTGAACACCAAACATTCTAAACATATACCACGAGAACATTCCTGCAACGAAACCTATTATGATGTACGATATTATTTTTGATAAAATGAATTGCCACGTTTTTAATCCATTTGATATGTATAAATCTAGTAATCCAACTTCTCTGGCTTGACCGATGGAAGAGGCTATTCCTATCATAGATAACAAAAGGATTACAACCACCGCAACGATAGGAGCAAACATATCATTAATCCCCAAATTTGTAGTGGGAGAAACAACTAAAGAACCATCAGAGGCACTTGGTATAAGCATTTTTATCTCTGGTTTGGGCCTCGTTTCGTCGATCCCTATACCTCCTTGAAGTAAGAACTCAGTTGTGGAGCCAACTTTTATTTCTGGTATCCCAGCTAGCTCATCAAAAACAGCTTTAAAACCGGTATAGACCATCATACTGTTCTGAATTTTGTGAGGGTTTGGTATAATGTACAAGACCGTCTGCTTGTGATCAACCAAATCTTGCGTAAAACCTTTTGGAATGATCAGTATGGAATCATAACTTCCTTCTCTAATTATTTGATTCAATTGTTCATCATTTTTAATTTCTATAGTGTTCTCAAAATTCAAAAATTGTTTTATCAAAATGAAACTGAAATTACCTAAAAGACTGTTATCTTCGTTATATAAGGCCAACTGGAAATCTTGTGCCATATCAGCAGGATAGAATGAAGAGCCAAAATATGCTAAAATAACGGGTATTATAATACTTAGTATTAATACTCCTCTATTTCTCAGTACTTTTTTTATCTCATACCACGACATCTTCAAAATTTTCATTGTCTATCTCCTCGCTTCTTCTAAATGTTCAGATATTTTAAGTATGATACTTGGCGATTCATAAAAAGTCAAAGATTCATCCCCCACTAAAAGATATAAACCGTAGGTGTTTATATACGGTTTATGCATCGTGCTCATATTACTTGGCCAGATGAACATATCTCTTATTTTGGGGTAGTACAACTCTTGTTTCTTTTGCAGTTTGAACATTCCGAAATCATCTATTTCATTATAATCAATGAACCTCGTGTAATACCCGCTTCTTAACTTGGTGTTGAAAGCTATACCTTTGTCTGAAAAACCAAATGCAGCAGTGGATAAATTTGTTAATTGATCGATATTTTTAATCTGCCCCATTCCAAAAAAACATACTTCAAAATCCCAATTTTCTTTAGAATGGCCTGTCTCTTTTATATAATCTTTCAAATCGTCAACTATTTTTTCATCTCTCGAGGCAACAAAAATCAAAACCGCTGCCAAAGAGATATATAAAAATATCGGTATATTTGATAGCCCAATTATATTCATAAAAAGCTGCGAGATTAATAAGAGCGCACCTTCTGTGATGAATGGTTTGGCTCCCCTCTTTTTAAGAATAAAATACGAAACAATTAAGCCTATAGAAGATAGTCCAAAAAAGTACCAACCTTTTATGAAAAATTGTATCAAGGGGATTAGTCCAAAAAAAATTGAAACTAACAGATACATATATTTTACCTCCTACTTTCCAACACAGAATGTGGAGAAGATTTTATCCAGTAATTCTTCAGTATAATTTTCCCCAGAGAGTTCGTAGATCTTTTCAAGTGCTTTTCTTACGTCATACATAATTATATCGTTAGAAAAACCTTTCTCAAGCGAATTAATGGCGTTTAAAACAAACTCTTTAGATGATTCTAAAGTTATCTTTTGCCTTTGGTTAGTTAGAGTTGGTTCTTCTATGTTGACCTTCTCAAAAAACTTTTCATAAATCTTATTTTCCAAATTTTTAATTGCTCCGTTCTTTGCAGAAATTATAACAAAATCATTTGGATTTTTTTGTTTCAAAGAGAGATAATTATTCTCTGTAAAATTAGGAGAGTCGGATTTATTTAATATAATTATAACAGTTTTATCTCCCAATTCATTTAATTTATTATAAATTAGTTCGTCTTCCTGGGTGAAAGGCGTTGAACCATCCAAGACAAACAAGATTAGATGAGAATTCTTTATGGAATTTATGGTCCTTTCTATTCCAACCCTTTCCAAGGTATCTTCTGTATATCGTATTCCGGCTGTATCTATGAGCCTTATGTATATACCGTTTATGTTCAAGTTTTCTTCTATTGTGTCCCTAGTTGTCCCAGGAATATCGGTTACAATCGCTCTATCTTTTCTCAAAAGGGCGTTTAACAAGGTACTTTTCCCAGAGTTCGGCTTTCCTACTATAACTGTTCTTACACCTTCAACGGCTATAATACCGTTCTCAGCTTCTTTTAGTAGTTGATTCATACTATTTACGATATGGACTAATTTGTTTTTTAAATCGTGATCTTCAAATTCTATGTCATCAGGATAATCCATTTCTACCTCGATCTGGGCTGAGATATTTAGCAAACTGTTTTTTATGTCTTTAATTTTTTCCGAAACGGCATTTTTAAGTTGATTAAAAGACGCTTTTAAAGAGATTTCCGTCTCTGAAGTAATCACATTGTTTACAGCTTCTGCTTTTATGAGATCCATCTTACCGTTTAAGACAGCACGTTTTGTAAACTCCCCAGGTAAAGCTTGTCTTGCCCCATATTTTATAATCGTATTGAGTACAGCATAAGTGATAAGTTTACCACCATGGCAAAATATTTCAAGCATATCCTCCCCTGTATAAGAGTGAGGCTGTGAATGGTAAACCCAGGTAATCTCGTCGACTTTTTCTCCTTCTTTATCGTAAAGCCAACCATAGTACATCTTCTTAGGTGTATATTTTTTTCTTTTTAATGCTTGGTCTATTATGTTTTTAACGTGATCGCCAGAAATTCTTACTACCCCTATGGCTCCCGTACCAATCGGAGATGAAATGGCTACTATTGTATCATTCAACACATTTTTCACCTCTTAAGAAAAAACCTTTTCCATATATTTCATATGATCTTTTGGCCCATAACTAATGAGTTCTTTCGTTTCTGGATAAAAGGTAATCTTTCTTGAATATTTGTTGTACTTTTCAATGACAGGATTTACATCATTTTCGAATTTAAAAGATATGTAAGTATCTCCTATTTCTATCTCTTTAATGCCTTCCATATTGGCTTTAACTTTTATCAAAGCGTACTGAAACAATCTCTCAACTTCTTCTGGAAATTTACCGTATTTATCGCGTATTTCAGACCTTATATCCTCAACATCATCAACTGTTTTAGCCACCGATATTCTTCTATATATTCTCATTCTTTCAATAGAATTAGAAATATATGATTCTGGAATAACTAGGGAACCTTTTATACCTTTTATCTCTGTGTAAGTTTGAGGTTTTTGAATTTCTTCTTCCTTTTTAATCCCATATTCAAATAAAATTTTATTCAACATTTCATGGTACAGATGGTACCCTATCGCGTTAATATGACCTTTTTGCTCTATCCCCAATATATCCCCGTATCCACGAATTTCTAAATCTCTCAAAGCAAGCTTTAATCCACTTCCTGGTTCATTGTACTGTTTGATTGCTTCCAGCCTTTTTTTGGTTTGAGGGGTAACTTCTTTTTTAAATAGAAAGTAGACAAAAGCTCTTCTGTTAGATCTTCCAACTCTTCCTTTAATTTGATACAACTGAGAGATCCCATACCTTTCTGGGTCATCTAGGATAAGGGTATTGACATTGGGTATATCTATTCCATTTTCTATTATTGTTGTCGAAAGAAGGAGATCAATATTTCCATCGTACAAATCGTTTATAGATTTTATAAACTCCTTTTTTGGTGTCCCGCCATGAACCATTGCTATCTTTATCTCTGGGACAAGGATTCGCAATTTTTTATGCAGTTCATTCAATTCCTGAACTCTGTTGTGAATATAGATTACTTGTCCACCCCTAGATTTTTCTCTCAAAATAGCCGTGCGTACTAACTTATCTGAGTATTTCCCAATAAATGTTTGAATGGGTAACCTACCCACAGGCGGCGTCGATATCGTGGAGATGTCTCTTAAGCCGCTGATAGACATGTATAAGGTTCTAGGTATAGGAGTGGCGCTCATCATAAGGAAGTTTACTCCATCACTTAACTTTTTGAATTTCTCTTTCTGAAGTACGCCAAATCTTTGTTCTTCGTCTACTATAACTAATCCCAGGTTTTTTGCCTGCAATAAATCTGATAATAAGGCGTGCGTCCCTATTACTATATCTACTTGACCTTTTCCTATACTTTCAAAGAGGTCTTTCTTTTCTTTTTGAGTTTTATGACGGGTAACTAAAGCTATCTTAATTCCAAAAGAGTCCATTCTTTGTTTGAAATTTTCGTAATGCTGCTTGGCAAGTATCGTTGTAGGAGCTAATAATAGCACTTGGTAATTTGAAACAACCGTTCTGAAAGCTGCTCTCATTGCAACTTCAGTTTTACCAAATCCTGAATCACCTGACAACAATCTATCCATCGGTCTTTCACTTTCTAGATCTCTCATAACCTCTTTGATACTTTTTTCTTGGTCAGGTGTTTCGACGTAAGGAAAGGTTTCTTTGAATTTTTCTTCTAATTCAGGATCTCCAAATAGTTGTATTCCTCTTTGATTTTCCCTTAAGGCATAGATCTTTTGAAGCTCTTCTATCTTTTGTTTAATCTCTTCTTTTACCTTTTGCTTTGTATTTTTCCAGCTTTTACTGTTCAAAGAAGATATTTTAACGGATTCTGGGTCTCCGATGTATTTAGATAGTTTGTCTAACCTACCTACTGGGACATATACCCTTGAATTATCGGAGTATTCTAATGTTACAAACTCTCTCAAACCCAAAAGAGTCTCAACTTTGTTAACACCATGGTATATTCCTATCCCATAATCTTCGTGTACTACCAAGTCCCCATCGTTTAGATCTTCCCAATCAAGAAGAGGTATATACTCTAACCTTTTATCTTCCTTTTTGGGTTTGATAAAATAAATCTTTTCTAAGGTAAGCTTAACTTCTTCGTATTTTATTTTGTTTAAAATTTCAAGGTTATGTCCAGAAAACATTTTATATATTTTTCGTTTTAGTTCAGTGTCACACATTTCATAATTTTCTTTTTCTTTTTCAGAGTAAGAGTTTATGATTTCTTCTTTGTTGATTAAATAAATATCTCCATCTTCATTAAGATAACTAAATATTGTGTTTTTATCTTTGTAAAAGATTCCCGGAAGGGTATTGAATTGGTCGAGAGTCAGAAACTCTTCTTCATTTGTCCCATTAAGATATTTTTTTAATCTCTCCTCATAAAATTCTAAGTTGTGATCAAATTTCATAATTTCAGATCCTGGAATTATCTCAACTTCTTTTAAATTTTCAATAGACCTTTGGGAATAAGAATCAAAAAAGGATATTCTATCTATTACTTCATCCCATAACTCTATTCTAACCGGTTGTTCGTAAATTGGAATGAAAAAGTCTCTGACAAAACCTCTTTTAGAATATTCTCCGGGACTAGTTACTTCTTCTGAAAGATTGTATCCTAAATGGTAAGGAACGTTATGATCAAGATCGAACGTATCTCCAACTTTGATCTTTTTGCTTACAAATTCGTTTTTAGGCAAGGTGTACCTTATTAAGGATGAAAAGGTAGTTAAAACGGTCACGTTCTCTTTCGTTAATAAGGCATGTAACGTTTTCATTCTCTTTGCTTTGATATTTGGAGAGATATCCAGATTTTCAAATGGAAATATGTCAAAATCTGGATAAATGAAAACCTCTTCCTCATCGTCAAAATCTTGGAGATATCCATCAGGTAAAACTAAAATTTTTTGTTTGTTAACTTTTTTTAGCGAATCTAGAAAATTTATAAGTTCTTTTCTAATCAAATCAAAGTTACCTCCTGATAAACTTCAAATACTTCTTATTGGTTTCAGAATCGAGAAAAACGGCACAATCAAGGTAGTCAGTAATGTCTGCTTTATTATTTTTGAGAAAACATATTAATTTTTCACCTTTCCAATAGTAATTTATCTCTTCTGCTATGGGAACTTTAATACAAAAGCCTAAGAACGAAAGCTTTATCTTTTGCATTTTTTTTGATGATACAATTTCTTGGGCTAACTGTAAGATGTATTCCTTTGAAACAGGTCTTTTTAAAGCCTTTCTAATTGGTTTAACTACTATTTTTTGAGGGACACTTTCTTTAATCTTAAATTCTATCATTTTTGTCGTATTTGGGATTGCACCTGTTGGCATTGGAACATTTATTAAGCTGACTCCCATCTTAATTTCACTCTCTTTTATATTTATACCAGATAAAGAAGAATTTTTAATTATACTAATCTTAATAAAATCAAAATTATTTATTTTTTTTGGTAAAAAGTGATCTATTTCTTCAATAAAGTTAATTCCCCTTTCGCCCCATGGGGGTTCTGTTATATTTACCAACTCGTTAATACCAATGGTTTTTATTTTTAGGTTTTGGGTTTTTGAAGATAGAAGTTGAAAACTTACGTTCTGGAAAGGCACGGAATTTATAGGGGTATACAATGAAAGATTAACTTGATTGATAGTTATTTTTCTTTTGAGGAACATATATACACCAAAGCCTCTTTTAATCGAGTAAATGGTTCAAAGATATCAAAAATCTCTATGTAGGATTTAAGCTTCTTCAACGTAAGAGAATCTAGAACTTTCGAAGAATAAAATCTTAAGCTAGAATTTTGATTTATGGGAATTATACCTTCTTTTTCTTTAACTTCAAAGCCTTTATCACTACTTACTTCCATTATATACATTATAACTTTGTCTATATCAATATAATTTATTAGATCGCTGTCGTCCGTTAGTATTAAGTCCACATCGTGAGGTGAGTATAATTCTTCGCTACTTAGTATCTGAAAGGCTAAATAATTTTTTAGGTTCGATCCATAAATTATTTTTTGGATTTTGGAAGGTTTTATCGGTTCTGTGTATTTAAAGGAAACAGGGATACCGTTTTCATTGAGAACCAATAATCCACCTGAAAACGTTTCATCTTCTGATTTATATATTGAAAAATATCCTAACATAATTTTTATTTCTCCTTCCCCACCCATAAGGATAGATACTTATAACCTTAAATCCAAAAGTTTACCTCTGTACTCATCCACTACAAGCCTCTTTACACTATTTTTGTTTTCAGTACTCTGGGATCTCTGAGAAAAACCCCCGCTGGATGATTTGTTATCAACATTTTTCTCTTCAACTTGGTCTTTATTTTTTATCCTTTTTTGTAGGTTTTGAGAATATTCACTCGCTTGTTTAACCAGCAACATATTTTTAGCTGCATCATAAGAATGAGATATTGCCTGCACATTGTTGGCTACATCTATAGATTTGGTTACCAATATTTGTAACTCGTGAAGTGAAGCCATATTTATTCACTTCCCTGAATCATCTTTTTTAATTTCACCAATATTACTGAGTGTAACTGGGAAACCCGTGATTCACTTATTTCTAAAACACTTCCTATTTCTTTAAAGGTTAAGCCTTCGTTATAGTATAGAGAAAGTATCAATTTTTCTCTTTCTTCCAATTTCTCGATACTTTCTGTTAATTTATCATGTAACATATCTTTATAAGCCAGTATTTCAGGGTCGTTTTCTTCTTGTATATCTTCAAGCCAGGTATCTTCTTCATTGTTTAAAAAGTACTCATCCAATTGAAGAATCTGCCTTTTGCTCAAGGAGAACTTTATTTTATCTACATCATTTTTTTCAATATGAAGTTTTTCTGCCACTGAATTATCGTCTATGTACTCATTATCTTTACATTCGTAAATCAAATCTTCGTACTTTTTTACTAAACTTCGAACGTCCTTTGGAAGCCAATCTATTCTCCTCAGATAATCATACATTGAACCTTTTATCCTTTTTAGAGCGTAGGTGTAAAAGGAAGTACCTTTTTCCGGGTTGTATCTTTTATATGATTGAAGTAATCCAATAATCCCCTCCTGAATCAAATCCTCTAATTCTATATTTTTTGGTAAAGTGGTTTTCAAATTCAAAGCTATAATCTTTATTTTTGGCAAAAACTCCATTACCAGTTGTTCTTCATTAATTTTGTATTTCATATATTTGCCACCTTAAATTACTGCGATTTCAACTTTTTCTCCACCGCCGACCTTCTTAACTTTTAATTCTCCATTAGCGATGTTAAATTCAACACTTCTAGCTCTATTTCCTCCTGTATCTTCAGAGATTATTTTTATGTCGTTTTCTTTCAAAATTTGTTTTACGGCTTCAACGTTTTTGGCTCCAACATTCAAAGAATTATTCGAATTTTGGAACATAGCTGCCCCCCCTGCTATCTTAGCTTCCAGATATTTAACGTTTCCACCCAAATCTATAATTCCATCTATTATTGCTTTTATCCCCGTATCTGCGTATTTACCGATCTTTTGATCTTTTTTATTATCTCTACTTTCAGGAAGCATGATGTGGACTAACCCTCCAATGAGGTTTTTCTTATCTCGCAAACAAACGGCTACACACGAGCCTAACCCTAATGTTACCAAAATAGCTGGATTTTTATCTACGATGTATTCACCAATTCCTATTATTTTTTTCTTGCTCTCAGTCATTATTCGTCCCCATTCCTAAGGATTTTAATAATTTTAAAATATTTTGTTCGTCTGATAAATATATCAAGAAGCCTTTTACGTTCCCTTCATACTCTTCCATGTTTATTTCTGTTCTAATTAAAATTACAAAATCGCTCCCTTCAGTAACCATGAGGGAAGACTCAGAAACTATAGCTGTTAACATATCTACGGTAATTTTTGGAGGCAAGGAATGTATGTTCAAACCTGTGAAATTCGAAAGCGCAGATATATAAGAGCTACACATAATATTACCAATTTCACCTATGGCTGAAGAGGTCATTTCATCAGTTTGGGTTAAGTCTTGTGGTCGGGGGAGCATTAACAACTCTAAAATATTTTTCATCTCTTCAGTTCCTAGCAGAAACAAAATCGCCCCATGAAGCTCTCCACCAATTTCTACCATGGACCCGGCTGTTATATCCTCAGGATCACTAAACTCCTCCCATAACTCTGAAATCGGCAAAATTTCAGCAGAGGGAACTGTGATATCTATTTTTTTGTTCAACATGGTTGAAATAGCTGTCGCCGCATTACCTGCACCTATGTTTCCCAATTCTTTTAATGCATCCAATTTCTGTTCGTTAATCTCATCATAGATTGACATTAAACTTCCCCCTTTTTGTTATGAAAAAGGTACTGTATCAAATCTTTTTAAATGACTCCCGCTCTAATTTGAAAACGAACCTCACCAGCTCTTCTTCTTTTTCTCTTGTTAAGTTTAAAAACTTAATTCCATAAATGTATTCACCGCTTGTAGTTTTTCCAATAGACCTAACAACCTCGGATTCCATGTCTTCAAGTCTGATCTCATTTTTTAATGCTAAATTTATTATTATCTTTTGTCCGACTTTCATCTCTTTAGAGGTAACGATAGCCAATCCTCCTGCACTGAAATCTTTAGTCATAAACCGATATTTGGTTGGCTGAATGTTCTCCTCACTTTCACTATTTTCTAGGTCTTCTTTGAAACAAAAGGTACCTTCTTCAGAAACAGGAATCCTGGCATGTTGCCTTCTTTGCACTCTAACAATGGTTTCAGGAATGTTTATTATAAGGTATCTTATATTTTCTTCTTTTCCACTGCTATAAACTTTGCTTTTAAATAAATAAACAGCCCTTGAAGAGTATGCTCTTACTTTTAGATTAGTACCTCGAAAAATTTGCAGATAGGCTCCCTTAAAAATCGGCATTCCAATTTTAGCTAGATTACTGCTGAGGTCATGTTCGTATAGGATACTTTTATAAACTCCTTGAATTCCTTTTTCTTGAATCTCTAAATCCAAGGGCATATTAGTGTATAAAACATTCTTTGAGCTTACTTTTTCGACAAAATCAGACATCTTAAACCCCTTTTCTATCTATAGTATAACGTTCCTTCACACCGAATATCAATGATCTTTTCCAAACATCTCTCTTAATCTCTGCGTAAAATTAATATGGGAAGAGGTTTCGATATTCAGTATATTGGAGGTAATCTTTTTTATATCTTTTGAAAACTTACTGCTTTCTTTTAATGAAACTAGTGGTATCTGTCTCTTGACACTCGTATGAACATTTTCATCGTAAGAAATTTCATGAAAGTTATTTATTTCTCTATTTAAAAACCTTTTTGCAGTTCTACTTAAGACGGATTTAACCATCTCCACTTCATTTTTATTTTTGATCATGTTAAGAATTATCTCTATTTCCCCATTTACATTCAAAACAGATAAAGCTTTCAGCAAGGTGTAGGCGTTAACTACCGCCGTCGGTTCGGGAACAGTTATTAGAAAGATAGTATCAGAATTTAAATAAAAATTATTGAGTTTTTCAGAGTAACCTGCACCTACGTCTATTATAAAAAAATCGATATCTTTCAACAAATTTAAAAATTCATCCATGATCGAATCGGTAAAATTATTTTGAAAGATCTTCCAATCTGTGAAATCAAAACCGCTACTAATTATCTTAACACCGTACTCTGTATCTTGAACACACTCGTTGAAGGTTACATTTCCCCTCATATATTCACTCAACGTAACCTTCACAGTTTTTCCCATCAAAATAGAAGCGTTCGCGAAACCGGCATCCGAATCAAACAAAAGTATTCGTTTCCCATGTGTGGCTAACTCAGTAGCTATATTCACTGATAATACCGACTTGCCGACTCCTCCCTTTCCGCTTACGATTGTTATAATTTTTGTTTGTGTATTAGAAAACTCTTCTCTTAAACCAGTTGCTTGATCACGATATATCCGGTTCATTTAAATACCTCCTCCACTGCTGCATGAGTCAGCCATTCTTTAGAAGGAAACTTCAAATCTTCAGGAACTCTTTGACCATCTGTTATCCCCAACAAAGGTAATTTAGAATATTCCAGAAAAGAAAATAATTGCCCATATGATGACGTTTCATCCATCTTTGTAAAAATTAATGCGTTGGGTTTTAGATAAGAAAAATTATCGTAAATATGCATCATATCTTCACAATTTGTGTTGGAGGATACCAGCATTATATTGTAATCAGGCTCAACTACGTCTTTGAACACTTTTAGTTCCCCCATCTGTAAATTGTTCTTATGGCTTCTTCCAGCTGTGTCTATTAGAATCACATCAAAATTCAAAAGTGATTCCAAAGCAATTTTAAGGTCAGACGGGGTATAACAAATGTGAAGCGAAACACCTAGTATATCTGCATAAGTTTTTAACTGATCTGTTGCAGCTATTCTGTACGTGTCGATTGTAATTAGTGCAATTTTTTTATTCAATTTTTTTAAGTTAGCGGCTATTTTTGCCAACGTTGTCGTTTTTCCAACTCCTGTAGGACCTATAAACATAACTTTATTCTTTATATCACCAAAATTTAAAATTTCGAAGCTTTGATAAAGTTTTTTTTCAAATCTGGTTCTTATAATTTCTTGGTTTTGCCAATTTTCTTCAACTTTTAAATCGTTCAATTGGTTTAAAAAGGATTCGATAAAAATCCTTGAATACGATTTTTCGTACAATTTATCCTTTATATCTTGAAGATAGAGATCGTTCGCTTCCATTTTTTTGTTCAACTTTTCAACCATATTCATCAGATCTTGTAATTTCAAACTATCTTTGATGTCACTTTCAGTAGGTTCCTTTTGGATGTGTTGATGATAAAATGATTCTACACTTTTGTCTATCTTAGAGGATATTTCTCTACTCGTTTTTATAAACTCTGTTAAATCGTCTTTCGAATCCTTATAATTAGGTTCTTTATCACTTTTTAAATACGAAGGTGTTGATATTTTTTCTTCTCTTTCTTTTTTTCTATAAAATTCGGGTGTATTCCTTTTTATTAGATCGTTTAGCGTATAGGTATTTTCAGATTCTTGCGGGTATTTTTTTGTTTTTTGAGGCTTGTATTGAGAATTTTTATTTTCCTCACTCAAAACAGTTACTTCAAGGTATTTTTCTCCACCGATTCCAAAGAAGCCCCCCTTTTTTACTTTTTTTGTGTCTAAAATATATGCGTCTTCTCCAAATTCTCTTCTTATCTTTTCCATTGCTTCAGAAATTGTTTTTACTGTAAGTTTTTTAATTTGCATTGGATCCCACACCTTCTATTTTCACTATTTCATTTACGTTGAGAGAGGTATCTGAAGGTATCTCTTCGTATGCTACAATACTGATGTTTTGAACAAATTTTAGTGTAAATCTGGCAAACGGGTATCGTATGTTTTTAGAACAAATCAATATAGGGTTAAATCCTTTCATCATCATATTTTCCAGAGACTTTGATATTCTTTGTACTAAAATATTTGAATATTCTGGCTCGAGTATTATAACCCTTCCCGAATCGGAATCCCTTATCGATTCAGATAATTTTTTCTCTATAGTTGGATCCAAAGCCGAGACGTGTAATTCTCCATCATCAGATTTTAAATTTTCAACTATTTGCCTTCCCAGTGACCTTCTAACATACTCTACTAAATTCTCTATATTGTTCCCATATTTATCAGCTCCCTCTATCAAACTTTCAAAAATTAAAGGGAGATTTCTTATTGAAACTCTTTCATACAATAGTTCACTCAAAACTTTTTTTAGTTCATGCATTTTTAGCATGGTTGGAATTAATGTATCTACTAGATTAGCATAATTAACTCTCAATCCGTCTATCAATATTTCTATTTCTTTGGTTCCAATAATTTCATGAGCATATTTTTTGATGGTTTCAGAAAGGTGTGTGGCGAAAACACTTGGGGCATCAACAGTAGTGTAACCTTTTTCTATAGCCTCCTCTTTTAAACTTTCGTCTATCCAGAAGGCTACCAACCCGAAGGCAGGCTCTTTTGTCTTTATACCGGGCAATTCTTCAGTCGCCATGCCTGAGTTTATAGCAAGAAGTCTATCGGGGATCAATTCAAATCTACCAACTTCAACACCTCTTAATTTAATAACGTATTCGTTCGAACTTAATAGAACGCTGTCTCTTATTCGAATGGGAGAGATGACTATACCCAATTCATATGCCAATTGTTTTCGAACAACGGTTATCCTATCTAATAGGTCTCCACCTTGATCAGGATCAGCTAAAGGTATCAATCCATAGCCAATATCTACCTCAATTGTGTCACCTTGTAAAACTTCTGAAACTTCTTCTGGAGTTGTAAGAGGTGGTGCAAATCCGCCAGAAACCCCTCTTTTTTCAGCTTTTGGTGCAGCCGAAGTCCCCATACCTACACCAGCAGAACCTGTTGTTTCGTAAGCTAGCTGGCCTTCGTTAGCTCTATTCGCGTATGCTACGAAGAGTAAACCTGCTCCTAAAATCAACGATGGAAAAACTGGGATTGGTGTTAATAGGCCTAAAACTATTATTATTCCGCCTGCTATATTTAAAACTCTCGTGTCAGAAGTAAGTTGTCTTATTAAATCTACCCCAAAATTATCTTTTGAAGCGGCTCTTGATACTATCATACCTGCAGAGGTTGAAATTAACAACGCAGGAATTTGAGCAACGAGTCCATCCCCTACCGTGAGTAAGGCAAATACTTCCGCTGCCTCTGCGATAGTCAGTCCCTGCTGTAACATCCCAATTATTAAACCTCCAACTAAATTTATTAGAGTTATTATTAAACCGGCTATTGCGTCCCCTCTCACAAATTTACTAGCTCCATCCATCGCTCCATAAAAGTCGGCTTCTCTTCGTATGTCTTCTCTTCTTTGCCTAGCTTCTTCTTCATTAATCAACCCTGAAGACATGTCAGCATCTATACTCATCTGTTTGCCAGGCATGGCATCCAAAGTGAACCTTGCGGCTACTTCGGATATTCTTTCTGTTCCTTTAGTAATTACAAGAAATTGTATTATAACAAGGATCAAAAAGATAATGATTCCAACAATATAATTACCACCAACAACAAAGTCGCCGAAGGCCCTTATTACTTTTCCTTCAAAATTTTTACCGTTTAATAGTATCAAACGAGTAGACGACACGTTCAATGCCAACCTAAAGATGGTCATGACCAGTAACAAAGACGGAAAAATAGAAATATCCAATGCCCTTTTCAAATATAAGGTTGCTAACAAGATTATTATTGAAATGATTATGTTTAAAAGTTGCAAAAAGTCTAGCAAAAAGGTAGGAATAGGTATTACCATCAACACAACTATTCCAACAATAAGTATGGAAATTATTACATCTAACCCTTTTATTCTAGTAAAATTCATCGCTAACCCCCCAATCAATTAAGAACTGAGTTTGTAGATGTAAGCTAGTACTTCTGCAACCAAGGTGTACAGATCTTCTGGTATTTCTTCGTTTAATTCAACTTTCTCATAAATTTCCCTTGCCAAAGCAGGTCTTTCTAAGATAGGAATTCCGTGTTTAAAGGCAATTTCTCTTATCTTAAAAGCTACTTCATCTTTTCCTTTTGCTACAACTATGGGCGCCTGCATTTCCTCAGCTTTGTACTCTATCGCAACGGCATAATGAGTAGGATTGGTGATGACAACATCCGCTTCAGGGACTTTTTGCATCATTCTACTTCTTGCTAAATTTCTCATCAATTCTCTTTGCCTTTGTTTAATTTCAGGGTTCCCTTCTATTTCCTTTCGTTCTTGTTTGACCTCATACTTGCTCATTTTTAACTCTTTTTTATATTCATATCTCTGGTACCAAAAATCAAACAAACTGAGAAGAAGTAAGGCTATTCCTAATTGAAACAGTACGTTAATCACCAAATCAAAAATCACATTAAAAGAAAAAGCCGTTTCTTCCTGTGCCAGAGAGAGTATCTTAAACCAATTGGCTTTTATTATATTATAGATTAACAATCCTAATATGGTTAATTTTAAAAGGGCCTTTATAAGCTCTACAACAGATCTTAAAGAAAATAACCTTTTGAATCCTTTAATGGGGTTTATCTTGCTCAGATCCAATTTTAAAGATTTAAAAGTAAACAAAAATTTGGTTTGGATCATTCCCAAAAGGGTAGAAACTACAACGGCAACGACAAAAAACAGTATCAATTTTATGTATAAGTTCATGTGTGCTGTAATCTCATATCCAAGCAAATCTGTTGGTGAATAGTCTAAATCTAAAGATAAATAATCATAAAATACCTTAAAAATATCGTTAAGGAGTGGCTCAAATATTATCCACAAAAAAAGTGAAATTGATAAAAAACTAACCGCCATGTTAAATTCATTCGATTGAGGAATGTTTCCCTCTTCTCGAGCTTTTTCTAAGCGTCTAGGTGTTGGATCCTCAGTTTTATCTGGATCCGCAAAAAGTTGAAGGTTTATTGAAATAGAAGGATCATTGAATTTTTTATCCATTCCATTAGTTGAAAGAATAGAGTAGTAAACTGATCTTCCCAAATCAATATCACTCCTAAGAAAAGTAAAAATCCTACCAGTATTTCTAGTGGGATACCCACCATAAAAACATTAACCTGTGGGATCAATCTAGAAACTATTCCCAAAGCAACTTTCAAAAGGATCATAAATGCAATAAACGGCATCGAAAGTTGAAGTCCTATAGTGAATACATCAAATAATTTTTGGGAAAAAACCATAAATCCATCAGGCGCTAGAGTAAAAACCACGGGAACCTTGTTGAAAGAATCTATAATTATTGAGTATAAAATTAAAGGTCCTTTAAAGATAAAAAAAAGCAACATACTGAATAAAAATGAAAGCTCAGAAACCAAAGAAACTTCATCGCTAGTTACTGGATCAAAAACATTCGCCATCGCAAATCCCATTTGTATACCTATCGTTTCCCCTGCAAATTGAAAGGCATAAAACAAAATATTAGCTATTAATCCTACGCTACTTCCAAAAACAAAATTCATCAACAAATAAAATATTATTACTAAAGGCGATGAATTTATAGGGAAAGTACCGTTAACCTCAAATAGCACCAAATAAGAAATAAAGAGCGTTATAAAAACTTTTATATGAACGGGAACAAAAGTAGTGCTAAAAAAAGGAATGAAAAAGGTGATTCCAGCCACTCTAGCAAAAATGAAAAAATAAACCCATAGTTGGTATGTTAAATTTTCCAACTCCAACTAAATCATCCCTAAATAATAAGTGAATAACTCGAATGAAAAATCTGATAAATTTTGCATTATCCAAGAGAACATCAAAACCAACGCTAAAAAAGTTATTATAATTTTAGGAGCAAATGTCAACGTCTGCTCGTGAAGCTGTGTAACGGCTTGAAATATACTAATAATCAACCCTACCGCCACACTTATTATTAAAATTGGAGAGACCACTTTTAGAAAAAGCATTATACCGTTTTCAAAAATCTCTATTAGTACCTCTTCGCTCATGAGATCATCCTCCCACAAAACTCCTCACTAATCCACCAATTATGAGGTCCCATCCATTTACCATTACAAAAATCATTATTTTAAAAGGTAAAGAAATCAGAATCGGAGGTATCATGATCATCCCCATAGATAACAGAATACTCGCTACCACCATATCTACTATTATAAAAGGTAAATAGAGCAATATACTCATTTTAAAGGCAATTTCTAACTCACTTATTGCAAAGGCAGGTACCAGAATTTGAAAAGGAGTTTCTTCGATATTATCTATCTCTACATTCATTGAAGATGAAAGCATATAGATATCGTCTTCATTTTTATGGGCTACAATCTCTGAAATCATGAAATCTTTGAATTGTAGCCAACTAATTTGTATAGCTTCTTCGTAGCTAATTTCATTTTGATTGTACGGAACAATTGCTTCTTGATACACCCCATTAAAAACGGGAAACATTATCATTATCGTTAAAAAGAGGGCTAAAGCCAACATTACTTGATTTGGAGGTGCTTGCCTAGTGCCCATTGCCTGTCTCAAAAAACTTAACACCACAACTATTCTTGTAAATGAAGTAAATAACATTAAAAACCCTGGGGCTAAGGACAAAACAGTTACTATTAAAAGTATTGTCAACGTCGGCGTTAAAGTATTAACTTCTTCATTTGGGTTTATTTGTATATCTACCCCTGGGAGTTGAACGGTATTTTGAGAAAAAACTAAGCTAAAAGCTAGGATAAAAAGAATAAGGGTTATTATCGTCTTTACTTTTCTAATTTTTTCTCTTCCCTTCCCCTTGGAATTTTATCTTTTTTCAATATATTTGAAAAGGTTTCAAGAAATTTAGGATGTTCATTCATAATTTCTTGAACCTCTTCTTCTTCTAATTTTCGTACTATTTCACTGGAATTGGAAGTAGCCAAAATAAGGTAATATTCTTTAAAAACTTTCAATACTCCAACGTATAAATTCCTATCTAGATAGTATTTTTTTACCATCTTAACTTCTTTGCTTTTAGGGCCCTTTTTTAATGTTTTAGCCAGTATATAATAAAATACCACAAGAAGTATGATGAGTAAAATTATGGCTACAAACCAAAATGATACATTAACCAAATTATTGGTCGGCGTTGCATAGTTAGTGGGCATTTAAACTACTCCAATTTTTGTAAAGCTTCTATAACCCTATTAGGTTGAAATGGTTTTACAATAAAATCCTTGGCACCAGCCTGAATCGATTCTATAACCATAGCTTGCTGCCCCATAGCACTGCAAACTATAATCTTTGCGTTAGAGTCTATTTTCTTAATCTCTTTTATAGCTTGAATACCATCTTTAATGGGCATAGTTATATCCATAGTCACAAAATTTGGTTTCAGCTCTTGATACTTCTCAATCGCTTCTTGACCGTTGCTAGCTTCCCCTACTACTTCATAATTTGCTTTTGTTAATATGTCTTTTAACATCATTCTCATAAAAGCAGCATCATCCACTATTAAGACAGTTTTAGCCATTAAAACACCTCCGAAGACTTTAAAATTTTTACTTTTCTAACTCGGCCTCTAAGATACTTTCTAAATCTAAATATACTATTAACCTATTTTCTATCTTTATGACACCTTTAACTTTATCCGAATAAACTGACTCTTTTGATTGAAATTTTTCCAACTTTTCAGGATCTATGGAAAGAACGTTTTCAACTTCATCTACATACATTCCTATTTCCTCTTCGTTTATTTTTAAAACAAGGATATTTTGATAAATGTGGTCTTCTGGAACTTCAATCCCTAAAATCTTAGTTAATTCGATAACAGGAACTATTCTTCCTCGTAAATTGATTAAACCAACTACGAAGTATTTTGAATTTGGAACGGGTGTTACATCAGTCTTATCAACAACACTTTCTATATTCTCTATTGGTAAAGCATATTCTTGATCCACAATTTTGAAAGAAAGAACGTCTTCCATCATATATTTATTTCCCCCTCTTTTACAACTATTGAAAACACTTTCGAAAATATAAAACTTGCTTTTGCACCCCTTCGCCCCGCAGCCCACCTCACAATAATGTCTATTAAATTTGTTATATTAGAGAAGCCACATCTAATATTAGAGCAATTCTTCCATCTCCTAAAATTGCTCCACCGCTAAATTCTTTAACATCTTTCAGCAAAGATCCCAAGGATTTGATAACTATATCGTCTTGGCCTAATAATCTATCTACAACAACACCATATTTTTTGTTCCCTAATTTGACAATAATAATATACTCACTTGAAGAATCTTTTTTCTTTTCATAACCAAATAACTTTCTTAAACGTACTACAGGCATTACTTCCCCTCGCAAAAGGAAAACTTCTTGACCTTGAACAATTTTTAGCTCGCCATCACTCAGTCTTTGAGTTGTATCAATGTTAGCAATAGGTATGGCATATACTTGCTCATTTACAGTTATTAGAAGGGCTTCGATAATTGCTAAGGTAAGAGGTAACCTTATACTTATCTTTGTACCTTTTCCTTTTTTTGTTTCCAAAGAAATATTACCCTTTAAACTTTCTATTGTACTTTTAACTACATCCATTCCAACCCCTCTACCTGATAATTCCGTAGAAACTGTTTTAGTAGAAAAACCTGGTAAAAAGACAAAATTGTATATCTCCTCTTCGCTTAATTTTGATGCTTCTGATGAGCTAATCAATCCCTTATTTATAGCTGTTCGGAGTATTTCATTTACATCAAACCCTTTCCCATCATCTTCGACTTCTATGATAACTCCATTTCCTTCATGTCTGGCTGATAACTTCAAAGTCCCAGTTTCAGGTTTACCTTTGGCTAATCGTTCGTGAGGACCTTCAATACCATGATCCAAAGAATTTCTTAATAAATGAACTAAGGGTTCTCCTATTTCATCAACAACTGTTCTATCTAATTCTGTCTCTTCTCCTTGAATTACAAAGTTCACTTTTTTACCCAATTCTTTTGCAAGATCCCGTACAAGCCTTGGAAACCGATTGAAGACGAATGCGACAGGAACCATTCTAATTTTCATGACAACATTTTGAAGGTCTAAGGTTATCCTTGAAAGCTGAGTTAAACTTTCATCTACTTCTTTTACATCGTACTTACTTAAAGTTTCAATTATTCTACTTCGGGCTATAACGAGTTCTGCCATTAAATTCATCAAATCATCCAATTTATTTATATCTACTCTTATACTCCTTGAAAGCTTAACTTCTTTTTTGTTATTCTCTATGCCCTCTTCTTTTAACCCTTCTTCCTCATCTTTATTCTCTTCTTTTGATCCAAAAAGGTTATTCGCTGAAAATTCATCCACATAAACCGATTCTACTTCGGCAACTTTATTAACGAGTTCTGCTATTTCTCCAATACTTTTGGAGGTAACGATCCCAAAAATTAACTCTTTATCAAAATTTTCTTTTTCTATCTCTTCGACACTGGGGTAAGTATAAACTATCTCACAGCCATTATCTTCTAATTTGTGGTGTATTGCGTAAGCTCTTGCCTGTTTTAACTGTACATTATCCTCTAAAATAACTTTCAAAATTAAAAAGTTAAGATTTCTTTCTTTTGCTTTTTTGAAAACATTCTCTAAAAGCTCTTTGGTTTCTTCGCCCATTTTAGAATATATTTCATTATTTTGTTTGACTAGATTTTCTTCTTTTCCGGTTGCTTTATACTTGGCCGATGTAGACGAACCTGTTGACTCCACATAAGAGTTAATTTTATCCAAAAGTTTTTCCAACTTTTCTATACCGCCATTTCCACCTTGTTCTATATCTGAAATACTTTCTTCTAATGCATCCGAAGCTTTAAATAAAAAATCCATCAGATCATCAGTTAAATCAATATTTTTATTTCTTAATGAATCTAACACATTTTCCAATTTGTGGGAAAATTTAGCCAACGTGTCAAACTCCATTGTCCCTGCCATACCCTTTAAGGTATGGATTACTCTGAAAATATTATTTATTATTTCTAAGTTACTTTTATCTTTTTCAAGTTCAAGTAGAAGGTCGTTAAGTTCTTGAATATTTTCTTTAGATTCCTCTAAAAAAACATTTAAATATACATCGTAATTCGACAATTCTATCCCCTCCTATTTCAAGCTATTCTACACTATTTTCTAAAGATATCGTTTTCGAACCAAATCTAAAATATTCCAAAAAGCAAAATACGTGGCTCTTTTTCGAATTTCATCCCTATCCCCTGTAAAAACATTTTTTAGGGCAACAAAATCTTCATTAATGAGAAAACCATACCAAACTGTCCCAACTGGTTTTTGCTCACTCCCTGAGCCTGGCCCTGCTATGCCACTAACAGACACACAGATATCGCTTTCCATGATTTTCTTCAAACCATATGCCATTTCTTTGACGGTTTCTTCGCTAACAGCTCCAAATTTTTCTATGGTTTCTTTTTTGACGTCCAATAATCTTACTTTTGATTCATTAGAATACGTCACCAATGAACCTTTAAACACATTAGAAGCACCTGGAATGGATACCAATGTATCTGAAAGCATCCCTCCAGTACATGACTCCGCAAAAGAAAGTGTTTTTGAAGACTTCATTAATACATCAAATAAAGTAATTTCTAAACTTTTAAAACCAATAAAATACCTACTAAATTGAGACAATATCTTTTCTAATATGGGTTCAAAATCGTCATTTTTTTGCATTCTAATTCTTAAACTGGGACCTATGTATTCTTCTATTTTTGTAGAGTAATCAAAATTTTTCAAGATGACTGAAACTTCTTGCATTAACTCAGCTTCTGTTAAGCCATAAAAGTAAAGTGAATATTCTACATGATCGTTTTTCATATTACTTTTTAATTCATCATATATATGCGTATCAAAGATTGCTTTCATCTCATTATAAGGTCCTGGCAGTAAATAAATAGTGTGACCGTTAAAATGAACTTTTTGTCCTGGTGCACTTCCTACAGGATTTTGTAGTATCTCAGCATTTTTTAAAACGTAGCTTTGTTTTTTTAGGATACTTAGGTATTTCCCGGTTTTGTTGTAATAATACTTTTTTATTTTCTCAAATAATTCTTCATTAAATACAATATCTATATTACAACTTTCAGAAACAGCTTGAACTGTCAAATCGTCCTGTGTTGGTCCCAAACCACCTGTTAGAAGTATTATATCACACATCTCTAACGATTCTTCTATGGATAACTTTATCAAAGATAAATCATCTTTTACATTCGTTATTTTTAAAGTATCATATCCAACAGATTTGAGCCTTTCGGCAAGGTATTTTGAGTTTTTGTCTAATATTATACCTTCTGTTAATTCATTACCCGTCGCAATTATACAAGACTTCAATTTTGTCACTCCAATATGTTTTATCTAAACTAAATCAATATATTTTACCACAATTTTTTTCTTATTTTCACAATTTGCTAATTTTAATATTTTGGTGCTATCATTACACATTGGGGGCAAGCCCCCAAACCCCCGAACCCTTTTAAATGTAAAGAAGTAATTAAAAAGCATGGTTTGGGAGACCACCAAACCCAAACCCCCAAAACCAATGTTCATTTTAATAAAGATTTTTGCACAAGGCTGCAAAACGGGTGGGGAGCGGGGCGAAGGGGCGCTAAAACAAACAAGATCCAAGCTGTCAGGCTTTTTAAAAAGTTCCCAAAAACTTTATGATAAAAGGAGTAGACATGCAGAGAGATATAAAAAAAGAAGCAGAAAAGATCATAAATATGTTTCCACGTAGTAACTCTGAAACGGATCCTTTTAAGGTTTTAATTGAAACGGTGCTTTCTCAAAGAACAAAAGATGAAAATACTGAAAAAGCTTCTAAATCACTTTTTTCTTGCTACACAAATGTTTTTGAGATTTCTAAATTGAATCCGCAGGACCTATACGATCTAATCAAGCCAGCAGGTATGTACAAACAAAAATCAGAAAGAATTATTAATATTTCTAAAATTTTAATTGAAAAGTATAATGGGAAAGTACCTGATGAATTAGAAGAGTTGATTGAGCTTCCTGGAGTGGGAAGAAAAACCGCTAATATAGTTTTGTACGTGTCTTTTGGTAAAGAAGCACTTGCAGTTGACACGCACGTACATAGAATATCTAATAGACTCGGTTGGGTGAAAACAAAGACACCTGAAGAAACTGAAGAACAATTGAAAAAAATTATCCCGTCTGAATTGTGGGGACCTCTGAATGGTTCAATGGTGAATTTTGGTCAAAAGATTTGTAAGCCAATTTCTCCAAAGTGCGACGAATGTTTTTTGAATGAAGTCTGCCCTGCAAAACAAATATATAAAAACAAAAGCCGGTAAACTGATACCGGCTCTTATTTTTTAAAATCAAACCTTAGGGCATGATTATATTTCCTCTATTCTTACCTTTTTCTTTTTGATTCTTTGCAATGCCTGCTCTTTCTAGTTGGTTCAAAAGTTCTGGGGGTGCTATACTTATATTACCTTCAGCTTCCTCTTGCTCAAGTAGCTGTTTCATTTTTTCCTGGTAATCTGCCATTCTTTCCCTTAAACTATCTAAGTCATTATCGATCCATTGTACTATTCCTTTTGAGATCTCTTCAATTCTTTCATCGCTCAAATCCATCTTATCTTCACTTAGTTCATTTAAAGCACTTAATTCTTCTTTCACAGATTCTTTCACCTTGTCTTCATCCAACAGGTCATTTTTCTTAATTAACCTCAAAGCCACATTTGTTCTAAATTTTAAATCTTCTAAAGATATCTCTAAACTTTCCAAACGTATCATTAATGCTTGTAAAAGCTGATCCAAAGAAACTTGCATTCGAATGCCTCCTTAAACTTAAAATTTAACTTTCACATTTAATTATACCATAATATCTTTCAATTAAAAAATTCAGATTTCAAATCCCTCGTCATTAATTCGTAAATAGCCGTTTTAGGATCTACACCTTCATATAATACTTGATATATTTTCGAAGCTATGGGCATTTCAATTTCTTTTTCCTTTGCGTCGTTATACACAGCTTTAGCCGTGTAAACGCCTTCCGCTACCATAACCATCTGTTCCAATATTGTTTTTAGACTCATACCTTTTGAAAGCATTTCTCCAACGTACCGATTCCTGCTATGTGAGCTAGTGCATGTTACAACAAGATCTCCAATTCCCGCTAACCCCATGAACGTTTCTTTCTTTCCTCCATAATACGTTCCATACCTAATAATTTCAACCAAAGATCGGGTAATTAGGGCAGCTTTTGTGTTATCCCATTTCCCAAATCCATCTATTATACCCGCACCTATTGCATATATATTTTTTATAGCACCACTGATTTCTACTCCTATCAAATCATTGTTAGTATACACCCTAAAAGTTTCACTGCTAAAAATTTCCTGTATATATTTGTTGACCTGATCATCTATACCACCAATTACAACTGATGTAGGTACATTTTCTGCTACTTCTTCCGCATGACTTGGACCGCTAAGAGTACAATAATTAAATCCTGATAGGTATTCCTCAAAAATTTTACTTGGTATTTTTCGGTTGTTAATTTCTATACCTTTTGATAGATTGACAAAAATAACCTCTTTATTTGTAAGAGAGCTCTTGTGAATTTTGCTTAATACCTCTGATATATGTTGAACAGGGACGGCTAAAATAACAATTTGTGCATTAGTTAAGCTTTCATTTATATCCCCTTCAACATTAATATCATTTGATGGAAGTTTTAGGGTAGGCAAATATCGGGAATTGCGTCCTTCTTTTATTTCTTGTAGGAGTTTTTTGTTCCTATCCCAAATTGTTACTTTTTGATCATTATCGACTAAATGCTTCGATATAGCGGTTCCCCAACTACCCGCACCCAAAACCGTTATATGAGGCATTAATTTTCCAGCTCCTTGGCGATTGTATTCACAGCTTCTTTAACAGAAGGGGTTCTGTAAGCTTTTGCTATATCGTCTAGTTTTACTAACCATCCTTCTCTCATTCTGATGACATTCACAAAGTAACTTTGAATATACCCCTCGTCTTCAGAATAAACCTTCACTAAATATTCCAAACCATCTATTTTAGTGTATACATCTTTTATAACTATAACCATGTTACTAATGGATTTTTTTAGTCCAACCAGAGATTGTAATTTATCAAAATCTACTTTCTTAATTTTCTCATGAGGCAAATCTAATTCCCCTTCTAGCAATCTTTTTATGTTTTTTTTGAACCTTTTTCGTGCTATTAATAAATACTTTTTTCTACCTTCACTTTCCCATTTTTTTTCATATCTAGTTTTGAAAGGCAATTGCTGAACTTCGGCAATATTTTTTACTTCAAAGCATCCGTTGCTTGTGAATTTTTCTTCAACGTCAGAAGCATAGACAAAATCGTCGGTTGTTAAAGTTAATTCACCATCTACTTCTAATACCGACGATAATGTGTCTATGAATTTTTCGTCAAAAAGACGGTTTTTTGAATGTTTGCTTTTTGGCCATGGGCATGGGAAATTAACTATTACTTTATTAACAGAGTTATCACAAAAAAATTCCCTAAGAGCGAATTTTGCATCTTCAAGAATTATTTGTATGTTGTTTAAATTATTTTGAAAGATTTTGCTTTTTATTTTGCTACAAGAAGTTAGGGATGTTTCTATTCCTATATAATTATACTTGTTGTTCTCTTTAGCTAAATTTACTAAAAACTCTCCACCACCGAATCCAATTTCAACTATTAACTTATTACTGTTTCCAAAAACCTTATTCCATTCGATAGGATAACTTTTTACATCTTTTGTATTTATTTGAGACTTTTGTAAAAAAGAATACGAATTCAAAATTTCAATACCTCCCAAAAAAGGGGGTTATAATCTTTTTGATTATAAAATTTATGGATCACTCGTTTACTGGTGAACTTTCTGGTGCCATTTCGCCTAAATATTTTTTAACCTTTAAATGTAATTTCGATTTTTTCCTTGCTGCGTAGTTTTTATGTACAGCACCATGTGATTTCGCAGTGTCAATAATTTTAAAAGACTTGCTTAATAACTGCATCAATTCTTCTCTTTCGGCATTTTCATGTATTTTCTTGTCTATTTCCTTAGAAATTTCCTTGATCCTCTTTTGATATCCACGATTTTTTTGTCTTCTTTGTTCTGATTGTCTAACCCTTTTTTCTGCTGATTTTTTATTTGGCAATTTTTTAAATACCTCCTCAACTTTTATTTTTCGTCCTGTAACCCTTTTAAAATCAAAATCTTTTGCCTTTTAGTAAGTTACAAACCTAATGCTGCTTTCAATTCCTTAACTTTATCCAATCTCTCCCAGGGAAATTCTACATCTTTTCTCCCGAAATGTCCGTAAGCAGCAGTCTTTTGGTAAATAGGTTGTAAAAGATTCAAGTTACTAATTATAGCGGCAGGCCTAAAATCAAAAATCTCTTTTACAACTTTATATATCTTTTCTTCGTCCACTTTTGCAGTACCTTTTGTGTCAATATTTATTGAAACAGGTTGAGCAACACCAATGGCGTAAGACAGTTGAATTAAAACTTCATCTGCAGCACCACTTGCAACCAAATTTTTGGCTACATATCTTGCCATATAAGTAGCGGATCTATCTACTTTGGTAGGATCTTTTCCTGAAAAGGCTCCTCCACCGTGTGGTGCCCAGCCACCATATGTATCAACGATTATCTTCCTTCCTGTGAGACCTGTATCAGCTTGAGGACCTCCAATCACAAATCTTCCTGTAGGATTGACAAGAATTTTTGTGTCTTTTGTAACAAGATTTTCGGGTATCACCGGGGTTATTACATGTTCTTTTATTGCCTCTTCTAGCTCTTGTCTACTTATATCAGGAGAATGCTGAGCAGAAATAAGTACAGTTTCAACGCCCACCGGGTTATTATTTTCATCGTATTCTACCGTTACTTGGGTTTTACCATCGGGCCTTAAAAAATCCAAGGTGTTCGATTTTCGAACATCAGCCAATCTTTTTGCAAGTCTGTGAGCTAAGAGAATGGGTAAAGGCATATAAGCATCCGTTTCGTTTGTGGCATATCCGAACATAATGCCCTGGTCTCCTGCTCCAATCTTCTCAAAAGGATCTTCCTTTTCTTTTGATTTAACTTCGAAGGATCTGTCAACCCCCAGGGCTATATCAGGTGATTGCTCTTCAATAGAAGTAATTACAGCGCATGTTTCGCCATCAAATCCAAATTTAGCTCTGTTATAACCTATATCTAAAATAGTATTCCTGACAAGCGTTGGAACATCTATATATGCTGAGGTTCTAACTTCACCTGTAACTACAACTAGCCCCCTTGTCACCAAAGTTTCCACAGCACATCGGGCATTCATCTTATTTTCTTCAGGTTCTTTTTCCAGTATAGCATCAAGTATAGTATCAGAAATTTGATCACAGATTTTATCTGGGTGACCTTCAGTTACACTTTCACTGGTAAAGAGCATTTTTTTCACTTTTTAGCCTCCTTAATTTCTTCGAGTTTTTCGACGGATTACAGATTATCTTTAGAATTCCACGAGCTATATTATATCAAAAAAATCAAATTTCTCAAGTGAATAAAACTCTTACATTGTTAAATTTTAAAAATAGAATTAACATTTCCTATGGTTTTATGAATTTCAATTTATAAACTTTTTCGTTACCCCATATGTCTTCTAAAACGATTTCTCCATTTAATGTCGTAGATGTTCCATATGAAAATGCAGAAAAGTCATTGATAACTATTGGAGATAAATATTCATCAGAGTACATTTTCAACCAATATATGGAAGATGTAGAACCATATCCAAATACAGCATCGGCTTTATATATTTCGGATTCTTTGATCTGACTAAAATCCAACTTATAAGTTAAAATCCCATTGATATACATCGATACTTTTTTAGGAAGAATAGTGGAGTTATTTCCTAATTTTTCTCTTACTCTAATGTCTATCCGGGGGTAGTTACCTGTGTACTCTACAACGGTTTCTCCATTTTCTGTAACCTCAAAATACTTATTATTGGATCTAATGTTCATTAATTCCAAAGATTTATCCCTTTGTTCATGATATTCTAAAAACTCAAGGGGATCGTAATTGACGAATTCATCTCCGGTTTGTTTTAAAACCTCAAAATGTAGGTGTGGAGCAATAGCTTCCCCTGTATCTCCTGAATAGGCTATAATCTCATTTAAGTTTATTGGAATTTCATCTTTAGGAAATATAATTTCTATCTTTTGATTTCCAAACTCGTTTTGAACTAATTGGGTATATTTAGATATTTTATCAGAGAAAACACTTAAGTGGGCATAACCACTAATTAAATCGGAGTCTTCATGGTATAAAAATATTGCATTACCGTAGAGAGGATCATTTAGCCATATCTTATATAGAGAACCTTCAGCTGCCGCATAAACAGTCTCTCCCTTTCTGTTAAAAGTAGAAAAATCTACTCCTAAATGAAAATGCGGATCCACGCCAGTATCTCTGTATTCACCAAAGGAAGCTGTTATGTATGAGTTTTTTATAGGTGGCTGAAATAGTTGAGAAATGGAAAAAACAGAAAATATTAGTATATACAAAAATATCAAAAAAGTTTTTTTCAAATTAATTCCCTCCAACATTTTCATAACATTATTTTGTAAAAATACTAGAAAACTACCCCTTCTTAAATGGGGGTAGTTTTTCTTTCTACTCATCTTTAGACGGTGGTTCTTGAAAAAGTTTAATATATTTCGAAGGTACCATCATTTTTACGGCATGTTTATAAACCAGTGATTGTTCACCGTTTTTTTCCAACAAAACAGTATAATCATCAAAAGATCTCACCACTCCACTTGTTTGAAATCCCCCTTCTAAATAGATTTTTACTTCTATCTTGTTAATCCTCAAAATATTCAAAAATCGGTCTTGTAAATTGAACTTTTCTGCCATGTTATCACCCCTCGCACAAGAAATTAAATAAATTCACTTAATATTTGATCTACTACCTCTTCTTGACTTGTTTTACTCAAATTGATCCACTTTGCACCTTCTATCTTACGAAAGTATATTATCTGTCTTCTGGCATAGTTACGAGTGTTTACTTTTATTTGGTGAACCATTTCATTAAAATCGATTTTCCCATATAAATATTGTACCACTTCTTTATAACCTATGGTGTTTAAAGCGTTAAGAGTTGTAGAATACCCTAAAGACAAGAGATTTCGCACCTCTTCTATCAAACCTTCATCGATCATTTGATGAACTCTTTTGTTAATCCTTTCGTGCAATTCTTGCCTTTCTCTATCTAGTACTATTATATGGTAATCAAAAGAATTTTCGTCTTGCCTATTTTCTTTTACAATTTCACCCATTTTTATACCTGTTATAACATAAATCTCTATGGCCCTAATGATCCTTTTCAAGTCGTTTGGATGAATCTTTTGAGCTCTTTGTGGATCCAAATCTACCAAAATCTTTCTTAAAACACCAGGATTATTTGTTTCTAATTTTCTTAAATAAGTCCTTAAACCATAGTCGGATTTTACATTCAAAAAACCTTTCCTCAGAGCATCAAGGTATAGGCCTGTCCCGCCGACTAAAACTGGTGTATTTCCTCTATTTAGTATTTCACCGATTTTTTTCTCTGCCAATTTTTTATAATCAAAAGCTGTAAAATGGGTCCGTGGATCTACTGAACCATACAAGTGATGTGGCACCAATTTTTTTGTTTCTTCATCAGGCATAGCGGTACCAATTATAAGATGGCTATAAATTTGTCTCGAATCCATACAAATTATTTCACCATTAATTCTTCTGGCTATCTCAATGGATATTTCTGTTTTTCCAACAGCCGTAGGACCTGCTATAACTAAAACTTTATTCACTTTTCAATCACTCCGAAAAATACTCCACTTTTTTTACTTCCGATTTTTTTATCGAAACTGTATAAATCCCATACACTGTCGTTAGAACGTGCTTTGATTACTACTTTTTTCTTAGCAATTTTAATCATCTTTTCTAAATCTTCTCGTGTTATTTTATCGTATCGGGCAAACTTCCTTAAAGGATTGATAGAGCTTGATTTGTATTGAGGATTCTCGAACATAGGATCACAATAAACAACATCGTAACTTCCTTCTTTTTGCTCGTCTAAAAAAATTTTATAATCAGAATTGATCACTTCGATTTTTTTTGAAGCTTCTTTCATCCAATTTTCTTTGTAGTCATAGTTTGTTATATTCTCTGCAACAACCGCATATATAGGAAAAGAAGCCTCTAAGCCCACTACTTTTTCACAAAAATATGACAGTAGTAAGGCATCACTTCCAAGGCCAAGGGTTAAATCAAGTATAATATCGTTTTTCTTCGGAGATACTGCGTTTATTAAATGATCGATTCCATTTTTTAAATAATTGTTTAACCTTATTTTGGAAACAGAAGGATGGAAAAATAATTTTCCATCCTCCCATTGAAAGTTCAGCGATAGCTTCTTATCTATTACAAAATAAAAATCCCCTTCGTTCATTCGGAGCTTATTTCTTTCTAAGTAAACACCACCGTATTTGTTAGCTAATTGCAACGCTTTTTCTACTTGTTTTTTATTTGGCTTATGGGAAGTTGTAAAGATCCATTTGGTGGAATTCTTCACCATCAATTATAACTCCTTTATCAGCTAATCTATTTTTTAAGTCCAAAAGGATTTGGTTTCTCTTCAAAATTTCATCATTCAGTTCTTTTTTTCTTTTTTCGATTTCATTGTATTGATCTTTTAAGTTGTAATACAAATCTATTTGTCTATATATTTGGAAGGAAACGAACCCCAATATAAATATCAAAGCGCTTAATAATAACAGTCGCAAAATGTTAGAAATATTTGGTTTTTTACGATCGAGCACCTGTTTTTTCTTATTTTTACTACTATCTAACTCGATAAATGGAATTGCTCTCACTTCCCCAATGAACCTTATGTTATCCTTTCAAACCGGTTCTTGCGATACCTTCTATGAAATATCTTTGCAAGAATATAAACAATATCACTATAGGTATCATTGTAAAAGTTGACGCCGCCATTAAAAGATTGTAAATCTCTCCCGCGTCGGTTCTAAAATTTTGTAATCCCACTGAAAGTGTTCTCATTTCAGGACTTTTAGTGACGATCAAAACCCATAAAAAGGCGTTCCAACTCCCTACAAATTTTAGTAGCGCCCCAGTTAAAATCGCAGGTCTACTAAGAGGGACCATCACGGTCCATAAAAAACGCCAACTTGAAGATCCGTCTATCTTAGCTGCGTCCCATAACTCGTTGGGTACAGTCATAAACTGCTGCCTGATCAAAAATATAGCAAAAACACTAATCACCCACGGAACGATCAGAGCATAGTAACTGTCTATCCAAGAAAATTTACTAATAGTTATATAATTGGGTACTAACAAAACCTCTCCTGGTATCATCATAGTCGCTAAAAAAGTTATAAAAATAAAATCCTTTCCCCAAAAATTAAGTTTTGAAAATGCAAAAGCAGCCATCGAGGCGAATATTATTTCTAAAACAGTGGTAACCAGAGAAACGAAAACCGTATTTATGTAGTACCGAGAAAATGGAGCTCCGTTCCATGCGTCCACATAATTTTGAAAAATATTACCTAATACCTGATTAAAAGAATATTCAACCTTTCCAGAAGGTACATCATCAAGCAACCAGATCGACGGTACATTTACTGTATACAATTCAATATTTGAATTGTTTTTGTACAAAATTTTATCAACAAACGCCGGTGCGCTTACAATAGTTGCTTTGGAGATCGTATCAATGAAAAACCTATCGAAATCCTTTAATATTTTATCATATTCTGCCCTTTTTTCCAATATCCTCCCAAACTCTTCTTCCTTACCTTGAATGTGTTCTATTAAAAAATTGTAATCAGATTCTGAGAGTACCGTCTTAGCTTGCTCAAGATTAGCCTGGTTCTGCGATAAAGTTCTAATAATGTTTGTGTATTTTGAAAGGTTTCTAGGGTCATCTATTAAAGAATTACTTACATCATTTACGAAATCGTTCTCAAGATATGAAACGACTTCTTGATTCAAATTCTCAATATTTTTCTCGTCAGCCAATGAAATCACAATTTGTTTAAATGACTCTGGATATGCTGTTTGCTGGATACCTTCGATGATATTCTGATACTTTGTTTCTTTCGTAGGAACGTCAAATATTATGTTTACATCTTCAAATGTTATATTTTGTTCCTCACCATATTTTTCGTTAAAATACATAAAGAAAGTTAAAGTGTTGATATCTTTCATAATGGGTTCGTAAATATTTCTTTGAATCAAAGTATTGGTGTTAGATAGGATTTCATCTTCAAAAGTTTGAATCTCCGATAAAAAATCGGCAAGTAAATTGATTAATTGTTCTACCTCACTTTGGCTAATTATTCTCAATTCTGCTGGATAAGAAGACAATTTTGAATTCAATTCGTCGGCTTTCAATTTTATCGTTCCCAAATAATCTGAAAATATTTCTTTACTTCTTGTAATACTTTCTATTTGACTTTCTGTCATATTTGGGTTCGTTCTAAAATACGGCAAGATGTCGATAGTTCTTTCGAGCGTTATATCTATAAAATTCTGAACTTTGCTTATACTTTGTTGTATCCTTCTTATAGTAGTGGTCTGTTTAAAATAACCATCTTCTTGGGAAAAAAGAGTAAAATAAATACTTTCAAACGTTTCAAGAGAATAATCTTCTACAGCAAATAAGCTTGATAAATCTTCTCTTAATTCAATATTTGAAATATAATCGTAGATATCAGACATCATATAATCGACACTTGCTTGATCTGTATAATTTATCTCGTTAAAAGAGAGTTGTACCCTTCCCCTGCTTACATAGTCCCCGTCTATTTCATAGACCATTTTGTAAGGGTTGTAACTCTCTTGGGCTGATAAAGTTCTAAATTCAGCTAAACTTAAGCCTGTCCTTGGAGAAGGCTTTGATGGAGCTAATTTTAAATTTAAAACCCATTCACTCTGAAAATTTTTTGTTGTCCATGTTGGAGGCCACATGTTGATTTCACTACTTGTTTTCAAAGAGGTCATTATCATCCATGCAAAAGGCAAGAGCATAACTATGGCGCCACCTGCTAACAATAAGTAAACTATCAAAGTCCAAAGTGTTTTAATAAACTTTGAATAATTCAAGTATAATTTCCTCCTTTAGGATTCATAATGTATTCTACTTCTGCTACTTCTCATCTGAAGGATTGTAAACAATAGAATAATCCCAAAAAGTACGTAAGCAGCAGCACTAGCTCTTCCCATCCTTTGTTGAACGTAGAACATATCATACACATAGTAAACCATTGTCATCCCACTGTTGTTGTAAGGTCCAGGCATACCTACATAGAGTATGAAAATCTCATCGAAGACTTTAAATGCCCCGATCATAGCAACTATGATTACAAAGTAAGTTGTGGGAGATAATAAAGGTAAGGTAATAAACTGAAATTTTTGAAAAGGCGTGGCTCCATCAACTTCAGCAGCTTCGTAGTAAGCTTTATCAATATTTTGCAGGCCTGCCAAAAAGATGATCGCGTAATAGCCTACCATTTTCCATATAGAAATTATAGCAACAGTAGGAATCGTAAACTTCTGATCTTTAAGCCATGGAGTTTTTGAAAAACCTATTTGAGTTAAAATATAATTTAATAAACCATTGTCGTTGAAAATCCATTGCCAAACTAGAGAAATTGCCACTACACTTGTTACAAAAGGAATAAAATAAACCGTTCTAAAAAAAGTCTTGCCATATAATTTTCTATTCAACAATAAGGCAATTAACAAAGCAAACAGAATAGTAATCGGCGTGGAAAGAAGGACATAATAAGTCGTATTCCATATTGCTTTGATGAACAACGACTGTTCCTTTGCTAAGCTCAAAAACCTTATAATTTCGGGGACTCCCAACGAGTAAAAGGCTATCCATAATCCGATGAACGTGATTATTCGAAGAAAAATTTTATTGGACATTTGATCGGCAAAGTGTAAAGATAATAAAATCGTGTATACCACAACGAGAACTAAGGCGCTCACTACATTAAGATACTGTATTGAATTAATAGTTAACAAAGAAATTATTCCCAATATACTCATACAAACAATTAAATATTTTTGCCGAGGGGTTTTTATCTTTTTTAGGTCAAAGATCAAATGAATGATAAAAATAGCTGTCATAAAGATTAGAAGTGTATTGAAAAATGCTTCGTTGAATGTTATATTCACAGGTTGATTTAACTTAAATAATTCTATATAATTCTGAAACCCAATGAAAATTGGATTACCTTGATTTTGGAAATCCCACTTAAAAAAACTCAGATAGAAAGAATAAAAAATAGGCCAAAAAACAAATATCCCTAGAATCACAAAAGAAGGTAATAGATACAAATAAGCTGAAATGCTTTCTTTAACTTTCCTGTACTTAACAGGTTTTAAATATCTTTTCGATAACATTCTGACTACAAGCAAGGATAAGACGATCAATAAAACATAAAAAATGATGGCGTATTCCGCTTTTAACAATATTTTCTGCCTCCCGCTGTTTAGTTAAATCTAGTTGTACCTTTGGTATATTTCGACTAACTTTTTCAACGTTTGTTCAAAAGGCGCTTTTTCTTCTATTCTCTGTGTTAAAAAATTATTTATATTTTCTATTTCTTCCAAAGCAATATCTACTTTTTTATTGCTTCCCTTCTTATACGCACCAACTTCGATTAAATCCTTGGAATTCATATAACTTGCGTAAATATCTCTAATAAACATTGCTGCTTTAAGGTGTTTTTCATCTACTACTTCTTTCATCAACCTACTTACACTGGAAAGGATATCTATTGGGGGATAATGCGAAGAATCTGCGAGGCTTCTTGAAAGAACAATATGACCATCGACTATACTTCTTACAGCGTCACCAATTGGATCGTTCATATCATCGGCTTCAACCAGTACGGTGTAGATAGCGGTCATACTTCCTTTTTGTGAGTTACCAGCTCTTTCTAAAATCTTTGGCATATTTGCAAAGACGCTGGGTGTGTATCCTCTGGTGGTTGGTGGTTCACCTATGGAAAGTCCAATCTCTCTTTGAGCCATAGCCCATCTAGTGATTGAATCGACCATCATTAAAACATTGTAACCTAAATCTCTAAAATACTCTGCGATAGTGGTGGCTGTGTAAAGAGCTTTTACTCTTAGTAGAGCAGGTGAGTCTGAAGTTGAAACTATCAAAACAGATTTTTTCAATCCTTCTTCCCCAAGATCTTTTTCAATAAAATCTTTAACTTCTCTTCCCCTCTCTCCTATCAACCCAATGACGTTAATATCTGCTTCGGTATTCCTGGCTATCATTCCCAGTAAGGTACTTTTTCCTACACCGCTTCCTGCCATTATTCCAATTCTTTGACCTTTACCAAGGGTTAAAAAAGCATCGATTGCCCTTACTCCTACAGATAAAGGTTCTTTAATTCTGTTTCTTAAAAGAGGGTTGGGGGCAGATCTATATATACTTTTACTTTCGTAACTCTTTACTTTTGAACCATCCATTGATCTTCCTAAACCATCTAACACATGTCCTAAGAGTTCTGAGCTAATTTTCACATTGATTTTACTATCTACTCTTTCTACCGGCGCCCCCACATAGATACCACTTACATCCTCTAATGGCATTAAAAGCACTTTGTTATCGGAAAAACCTACGGTTTCTGCAAAAATCTTTGAACCATCTTTCAATTTTATCCTACATAGATCCCCCAAAGCCACACTGGGACCAATTGATTCAATAGTAACACCTACTATCCTACTAATTTTACCTTCTAGTTCAAATAAAGGTCTATTTTTTAATTTATCAGTAAAATAAGCTAAAGATGAAGAAAAATCATTTATTTGCATTTATAGCTTCCTCCACCATGTTCAAAATATCTTCAAAAAATGTTTGAGGAGTTAGGTCGAATATTCCTTGATCTGTTTCCAAAACTATTTGATTATCTTGTAAAGAAGGGTCTTCAACTATATAAAAAAAATCAGAAAACCTGTCTCTTATTAAATTTGCGTATTCTTTATTGAAAGAAGGACTTAGTTTAATTTTAGAATTTTTCATTGATGAAAGCTTCTTTTCAAAATTTTGAAAAATAATTTCTACCCACTGAGGAAAATCAAACTTTTCTTTAAAATATCTTTCGACGACAGCCTTGATAGTGTTTTCACAGAAATTTAAACTCTGCTGTGACAACTCTTTGATATAAATATCATACTCTTTTGAAATCCTTTGAATTTGGGCTCTAACCTTTTTCAGTTCTTCTTCGAGCGTCTTCTTCCTCTCTTCTACGTATTTAATTTGATCTTCCTTTAATCTTTTAGCTTCTAATTCTGCATTTTCAATGATTTTTTGACTCGTAATTTTTGCGTTTTCAATTATCTTTTGAGCTTCTTTTTGGGCATCTGACTCAATAGCCTCTTTTAATTTATCTTTTTCTCTTTTATTTTCTTCATATTGTGTTTGTTCTATTTCTTCTACGGATAATTCGAAGGTTTTATCTAAAACAACGAATTTATTATTTACGATTCTTTTATTCAATCAATTCTTCACCTGCCCCGCCACCAGCTATAATAATTTCACCAGACTCTTCAAGTTTTCTGATTACATTGATGATTCTCTGCTGTGCCTCATCTACATCCCTGACTCTAACAGGTCCCATAAAATCCAATTCTTCTTTTATAATCTGTGAAGCCCTTTTAGACATGTTTTTAAAGATGGTATTTTTAACTTCTTCGCTAGAACCTTTTAATGCAATTGTTAAATCCTTGCTATCTACCTCACGAAGTATTCTTTGTATTGATCTATCGTCCAACTTGACAATATCTTCAAAAACAAACATTCTTCTTCTAATTTCATCCGACAGTTTGGGGTCTCTTTCTGAAAGCTTTTCAAATATATTATTGCTGACCGCTCTATCGATGTTATTCATTATTTCCGCGGTGATATCGATCCCGCCAACCTGAGAAAAAGTTTGAACGGTGAAGGCAGAAAGACGATCCTTTAGCCTACTTTCTATCTCTTTTACGATATCCGGATTGGCAGAATCCATTGTAGAAATTCTTTTTATCACGTCTAGTTGTAAAGATTCAGGTAGTTCAGAAATAACTTGAGAAGCTGCTTGAGGTGGAAGATAACATAATATAAGTGCTACTGTCTGTGGATGTTCATTTTGTAACACATTAACCATCTGTGAAACATCCACTTTTCTTAAAAATTCAAAAGGTTTAACCTGCAAATTAGAAACCAATCTGTCTATTATATCTATGGCTTTTTCTGGTCCAAAAGTTTTTTCCAGAAGATTTCTTGCATATTCAACGCCACCAGTGTTGATGTAATCTTTTGCTTTTATGTATTCTCCAAATTCATCCATAACTGCCTGTTTTGTTTTTTCATCAATCTTGTCCAAATTTGCTATTTCTAAAGTTAACTGTTCTACTTCTTCTTCGTCTAGCTTTTTTAATATTTTACTTGCCCTTTCTGGACCTAAGAGTACCAATAATATAGCGGATTTTTTTAAGCCATCTAATTCTTTACCCTTTTCAGCCATTTAAAGCAACCCCTTTTGACAATTAACGAGTTTTAAGCCAAGATTTAATGATATCCGCGACCTCATCTGGATTATTTTCCGCTAAAGCAGCAATCTCCCTAAATCTCTCTTGTTCAGGTGAAACTTCTTCAACCTCAACACCTCTTTCTTTCATCGCTTCTTCAACTCTTGATTCTAATTGCCGCTTTCTTTCTTCAACGAGTTGTGAAGCCTTTCTAACTCTGCGAGCCCTCGCAATTAGGATGACAAGCATCATAACGAATGCGATCACAATTATAGCAATTACAATATTAGTGATTCTTTGTCTTCTGAGTTGTAATTGATATTCAATATCTGCTCTCATCGCTTCCAAATCTCTATTGAACTGTATATCAACTAAAGAGATATTATCTTCAGGTGTGCCAATAGCCGTAGCAACAGCTGTTTTAATTTGAGACCTCAGCTCTTGACTATCGCCTACTTTACTGTTTTGGAAATCAATAAAAAGTGTTATGCTTTTATTAGAAATTTCTCCATTTTTATCTTCAATAGTTCTTGTATAAATCTCATTTACATCGTAGTTGGTTATCACATCTGAGCTGCTGTAATAATTTCCTGTACTCGTAGGCGTTTGATAAGTATACGGGGGGATGTTGGAATCAACACCAGGTACACCACCAGAGGTTGGAGAAGAACTACTCTGTTCAGTCTTAGTCTGTTGACTTAAAATTATTCCATTTTCATCTACAACCGGTTCGACCATTCTTTGCTCTTCTTCTATTTTTTGCCAATTTAACTCTATCTCGGGAACCACAACAACATTCCCCAAACCAAAGACTGATTGTAAACCGCTTTCTACTTTTTCTTTATAATATCTCTCAATCTCAGCTTTTAACTTAAATTTAGTATCGGCACTTCCAATATCTTCTCCCAAAGCAATCTGAGCGCTCAAATCGTTCGAAAAATTGTCCACTACTTTTATGTTCTCAGGTTGCAACCCAGCAACTGCTCCAGCAACTAAATTAATTATCCCTTTAATTTGGCTTGAAGTTACACTCGCCCCAGGATTCAACACTAACAAAACAGATGCAGAAGGTTTTGGACTTTCACCAACTTGATAGTAAGTTCTAGGAGGAATAACCAAATGAACACGAGCACTTTGTACCGAGTCCATAGAAGCTATACTCCTAGACAGCTCACCTTCCAAAGCGATCTGATAGTTGACCTGCTTATCGTAACTGGTGGCTCCAAAACCTTGATTTTGAAGAAGTTCATAACCTTGAAGATTATAACCTAACGAACCCTCACTGGCTAATCTCATTCTCAACTCTGACACATTCTGATTCGCAACGTAAATATTCCCAAAATCATCTACTTTGTATTCTACACCCATTTCTTCCAACTTTGTTACAATATTACCCGCATTTGCTTGATCTAAACCTCCAATAAAAAATTCATAATTTTTCCTTGAAAGCAATATTGAAAAGAATACTATCAACGCAACGACAGTAATTAACAAAACTATATAGTTTCGTTTTTTTCTATCTTCTAGATTTTTCCACCAGTCTCTTATTTGTTGCAAATACTTTTCCATAGGGGCATCCCTTCCTGAGGCATTTTTTAAAAGGCTAATCTAAAACCTAGATTTATAGAAGTTTGGTAAATTTCGTAACCCATAAACAGGTCTAAGTTGTAAATTGAAAAATAACTGGAAAGCAATAAAGTATCAGCATTAATTAATATTTTTGTGGTCCAATTATCAGTTAATTCGTGTTTGTAAATTAACTCAGGATTTTCAGGCCCTTTAAGAATAAAGTTTTGCCACGGCAAACCTATCCGGAAAACAACGTCGTCGGGAACGGTTTTACCTTCTATGCCAAAGCCAAAATTCGTTCTAGGCACATACAAAAAGGTATATCCGTAATCTGTTTTTATATTTGTAAAATCAGATTCTTGGATTTGTTTTAGTGGAAGTTCTAAACCAACATTTCCGTATATTTCAAATTTTCTATATGCAAGGCCGGCTTCAAAATCCGTATTTATTCTGTCTTCTTCACCTTCTGGAAAATAAAATACTCTACCTCCTATAAAATAAGGTGAATATATTTTTGAGTTAGAATAATTTTGTTGGGCTCTTTTTACCTTCTCGTAGTATGCTTCACCACCAGGAGACACTTTCCCTGCCATAACAGCGGTAGGTCCATCATGGTATGCTATAATCTGCAACCTTTCGTCATCAAAAAGCCGTCGAAGATACCCATGGTATTCTAAAGCGCCTTTTAAATTGTCATACGGATCAAATAAATTATAAACGTGTAAATCTACCCCAGTTGGATTTTTCAATTGAAGTAGCCCCATCGCTTTAGAAGATGAAATAGCATGGGTATAATTAGATGATTCTACAACCATTTGGCCACCTATCAAAGTCCGCGGCTGAGACCACACACTTTCTAGCAATTTATTAGAATCCATTATCGGATATTTGTTAATCGAATAAAACTCAATCCCAAATTCTCCGTTGGAATTAGAATTGTATTCAAAATAGGTATTCGGTTTCATAAAAAAGTAATCGTAAACTTCATAATAAGAAAAGAACAAAATTGGCAAAAATATAAAAATTGCCAACAAAACAAAAGACTTCAAAAGATCACCTTCTAAAAGATATCTACTAGGTCCATGATGATCTCAGCTATATTTTCGCCTGTTTTTTCTGCAATCTTCAAAACTTCTTCTGCACTAACTTCTTTCAATTGCTCAGGAACAGCTTTATCAGTTATAGCGGTGATACCCAAAATCTCCATACCAGCATGTTTTGCAACTATAGCCTCTGGTACAGTCGACATCCCGACCAAATCGGCGCCAAAATTTCTCATCATAGCCATTTCAGCAGGTGTTTCAAATGTAGGACCGCTTAAACCTAAATATACACCAGAATATACTCTAATATTAAGTTTTTTAGCAGATTTAAAGGCTTCTTGCACCAAAGATTTCGAGTAAACTTCCGTCATATCTGGAAATCTAGGACCCCAATCATCGAAATTTGGTCCAATCAAGGGGTTGTCACCAAAAAAGTTGATGTGATCCGTGATTATACACGGTACACCCACTTCAAAATCAGGATTTAATGTTCCTGCTGCGTTAGTCAATACAAGAGTTTCAATACCTAATTCTTGCATTACACGTATTGGAAAGGTAACCTCTTTCATAGTGTACCCTTCGTAGTAATGAAATCTTCCATTCATAAGTAACGTATCTTTACCCTTTAAACTCCCTATCATTAATTCGCCTTTATGGCCTGGAGCGGTAGAACGGGGGAAGTTAGGAATATCAGAATAAGGGATTGCTAGGGCATCTTCTAAATTTTGTGAAATTTTCCCTAATCCAGACCCTAAAACGATCGCAATTCTGGGCTTTTTCGTGGTTTTTTCTTGAATATACTTAGCTGCTTCTCTCACTTTTGATACGTACTGTTCAATATCCATGTAATATTAGCCTCCTTATTCTATATATCCAATGTAAGGTAAATTTCTATATTTTTCATTGTAATCCAATCCGTACCCTACTATAAATTTATCTCCAATTTCAAAACCAGGAAATCTTACTTGAATTCCATGCTCGTGAATTGTTTTTAAAACAATAGATGTAATTTCTAAAGAGGAAGGATTTTGCATCTCTAAATATTTTACTATATATTTTAATGTATTCCCAGTATCCACGATGTCTTCGACTATTAAAACATGTTTATTTTCAAGAGGCTCATCAAGCCAACTTTTTACCTTTACTTTTCCCGTGGTTATATCCCCAGAATAACTAGATACCTGTATAAAATTATAATTAACGTTCAAATGTATCTTTTTTACCAAATCACTAAAGAAATTGACGGATCCTTTTAAGACACATACCGCGACAATTTCATCCGTTATATTTTTATAATAATCATCTATTTGCTTAGCCAAATCTTCGACCTTTTTTTGAATTTCCTCCTCTGAAATAAGGACTTTTAATGACATTATATACCTCCCCATAGAAATAAAAAATTACTCTCTTTATATCTTATTCTTTTAAAAACCAAAACTTCCCCCAAAAAATTCATTCTAAGAAATATTATAAGTTATTATGAGTTATTTTGCGGATCTAAGTCCAACAAATATATTGTATCATAAGTAAAGACCATTTGCTCCCTTACTTAAAGATTATAACACAATTAATTCGCCAGAGTTTATTTTTCTTATCTCACCGTTATTGTCTATTATTTCCAAATAATCTGACTGAATTTCGTTTACTGTGCCGTAAATATTTCCATTATTTTCAACTGATACTTGGACCTTATCCCCTACTTTCACATTCAAATGATTCAACCACATTTTTGTAATGGATGAAATTGCTTTAGGTTTGAAATATTTTAGATAATACCTATGATAAGCAACATGGTTTAGTTCATTTAAAAGTTTCCTCAAAGGAATTTCTTTCCCAATAACATCTTTTAAAGCAATTGAGTTGTTGGAAACTTTTTCAGGTAATTCATTGTTAACGTTTATTCCTACTCCCACTATAACGCAACTTGGTGTACCATCCTCATAAACGCTCTCTCCCAAAATTCCGCACACCTTTTTAGAATTAAGCAAAATATCGTTAGGCCATTTAATGATGGGATCCAACTTATATTTTTTTTTCAAGACATTATAAATCACCAAAGAATACATTCTCAAATAAAAATAAGGAATCAAAGGCCTTTTACGGGGCTTGAATAACACAGAAAACCATAAACCTCCCAAAGGAGAATACCACCTTTTGTTATTCCTCCCGTAACCTTCTGTTTGTTCTAAAGCCCAAACAACAGTTTCTGATGGTAGTTCACGCCAGTGTTTTTTGATATAGTTGTTCGTTGAATCAATTTTATCTAGAAGAATCAAATTATCACCTATCATTTTAGCAGACTTTTCCTCCTCTTAAAAACTTTAATATATCAATATGATATAATATATGGTTGATCAAAGGCAAACTCTTATCAAAATTTGTAAAGGGAGATACTTTCAGTGAATTCTTTTTTTATTACAAATTTAATAGGTGAAAGAAAAGAACGTATTAAAAAAATAGAATTTATCCTCGTTATCGCTTACGTTTCATTGGCAATTTTTGGATTTTTATCTGTTAAGAGTGCTGTAATCAACAGTCCTTTAGAAGGCATAGAAAATCAACAATTAATGTGGATCATTCTAGGGATCGCTTTTTTTGCCATTAGCATTTTTATTCCAGAAAGGTTTATTAAGAAATATACCCCTATTCTATTTTATTTAGTAATTCTTGCCTTGGTTTTAGTACTATTCACCACACCAATTAGTGGGGCTAAAAGATGGATAAGGCTGGGACCTGTGGGTTTCCAACCATCTGAAATATTTAAGCTGGCATTGTTATTATATCTTAGTTATGTTCTTTCTCAAAATGATAATAAAAAGTTTTATTTTGCATCAATAATGATTTTTTTATCTGCAGGGTTGATATACCAAGAACCGGATTTTAGCACTTCTATTATAGTACTATTCACCTGGTTTGTACTAGTTTTTGTTTCAGGAAGGTTCGAAAAATTATGGCAGTATTCCTTAGGATTAGCTTTGATTGGCAGTCCTATAATTTTTTATAACCTCCAAGAATACCAAAAAGGTAGGATAATAGGGTTTCTCTTTCCTCAAACCTACTCTCTAAGTTATTATTATAACACCGCTCAAGCGATAAAAGCTATAGGTTCTGGAGGTTTGCTAGGGGAAGGATACATGAATGGATACATGAATTTGAGTGGATTCGTACCTGAAAGTCATACAGATTTTATACTTTCCGTTATTGGAGAAGAGTTTGGATTTTTGGGGGTAAGTTTTATTCTAATACTTTATTCGGCAATACTTTGGAGACTATACGAAGGATACAAAAAAAGCGATGACCTATTTTGGAAGTATTTTTATGTTGGATCTGCATTTTTGATCTTTTTCCATATTTTTCAAAATATTGGAATGAATCTTGGCATGTTGCCAGTTACAGGCATCCCTCTGCCTTTATTATCAAATGGTGGCTCTTCTTTTGTTACTTTTTCTATAATACTAGGGGTTGCAACAAAAGGTTTAATGATAGAAAAAAACATCACGAGGTGATTCAAAAATGAAAATCGTAGAAACTCTACCAAACATCAGTGAAGGGAAAAACAAAGAATTAATCAACCGAATCAAAGACCTTTCTGAGAATTTTGATAAGATTTGGTTTATTTCTTGTAAAAGTGATGAGTACTTCAATAGAAGCTTCATCAGTGTTGTAGGTGAATTAAACGAAATAGAGACTTTCTTATTCGAAATGGTGAAAATATGCGTGGCAAATATAGATCTCAGAAATCATAGTGGGTATCATCCAAGAATAGGTGCGGTAGATGTCATCCCGATTGTACCGCTAATATCTACAACCTTTGATGAGGCGGATAATCTTGTAAAAAGATTAGCAAAAAAAATCTCTGAAAGTTTTGAATTGCCTATATATCTATACGAAAAATCAGCCAGAAACGATTATCGTAGAAATATTAACACCTTAAGAAAAGGTGAATTTGAATTCTTAGCAAAAAAAATGTCTTTCCCTGAATGGGAACCGGACTTTGGTCCAAATCATCCTCATCCCACTGCGGGAGCAACTATTATGGGGGTTAGAGATTTTCTAATATCTTTGGAATTCCATATTAACACCTCAGACAGATGGCTAGCAGAACAAATAAAACAAGAAATAAGTTTGAATTTACCCGCCAGTGTATTTTTAGAAAGAAAACAAAACGGTAAATTCAGTCTCACTCTAAATGCAAAAGAAGGGGATGTATCACTCTATTTGCTCTACAGCAAAGTTAAAACGATAATAGAACATTTTGGCAGCGAAATAGAAAAAGTAACTCTCCCATCTCCTTTAACGGGAAAATTGTTTTTACATTCGTTTAAAAACTTAATCGGTAACTTGGATGGAGAATTATTTACAATAGAAGAAAAATTGCTAACCGAATCACAGATCACCAAAACAAAACATATTTCAAACGAGGAAAAATGACTAGAATCATAGTCGTAGGACCTTTAAAAAGTCCCTATATAATAGATGGAGTCAAGCAATATTTAAAGTGGATAAAGAAATTTGAACGAATTGAACTAATACAACTTCCTTTGTCCGGAGATTTAAACAAGACACCACCTTCAATTTACAAAGATAAAGATTTCAAAAAGTTTGAAAAATATTTCCCGGATTCTTTCAACGTTTTATTGGATGAGAGAGGAGAACAAATGGATTCTGTAAAATTTTCTGAATTTTATGACCGCACAAAAACCTCTTCGCAAGGGAAACATATAAACTTCATTGTTGGTGGTCCTTTAGGACATTCTGATAAAATTTACAATAAAGCTGATTATATTTTATCGTTATCTAAAATGACTTTTACCCACGAATTTGCGGTTTTGATTCTTTTAGAGCAATTGTTTAGAGTTAACAAGATATTGCACAATGAAATCTATCATTATTAAAAAAATTACAATATTTTTTATCACAGGAAGGGAGGAAGGTACGGTATCATCGTACAAAAATCATGAAAAAAATGTCGATTGTAGGTGCCCAATGGGGCGATGAAGGTAAAGGTAAGGTTGTCAACTATTTTTCAGAAAAGTTTGAATGGATCGTACGTTTTTCTGGAGGGGCGAACGCAGGTCACACTATCTATTACAAAGACAAAAAATATGTGAATCATATGCTTCCTTCTATTATGCCCAATTCTCAATCTAAAGGTTTTTTAGGTGCAGGAATGGTTTTAGATTTAGAAAAACTTGTTGAGGAACTAAATATACTAGAAGCTGATTTTCCTGGAATGTCCTCTAAATTTTACATTGATTTAGAAGCCTTTTTGGTCCTTCCCTGGCATAAAGAAGAAGACGAAATTATAGAAAGTATGAGAAAAAAGCCAATTGGAACAACAAAAAGAGGAATCGGACCTGCCTATACCGATAAGGTATCAAGGGAGGGTATAAAACTCTACTACCTGTTTGATGAAAAAATGCTTAAAGAACGTTTAGAAGACATATATTACCTAAAAAGTAGTCTGTATGGGAACAAATTAAAAACTTCAAAAGATGATGTGTTTGAATACTTGATGAAAACCAAAAATGAATTGGAAAAATTGAAGATAAATTACGCTAGTGCGGTAGAGATGGGGAATGTTTTCAGAAGTACATCGGTACTGTTTGAAGGAGCTCAAGGTGTTTTGTTAGATTTAGATTTTGGCACCTATCCTTTTGTCACCTCGTCTTCGTGTATGGCTCATGGAGTTTCTTCTGTAGGATTTTCAACCTTTGAATTAGATGAGGTGTATGGGGTACTCAAAGCCTACACAACACGGGTAGGATCGGGACCTTTCCCAGCAGAAATCTTTGGAGAAGAAGCTCACAAAATTAGGGAATTGGGAAAAGAGTACGGTGCGACCACAGGAAGGCCAAGAAGGGTTGGTTGGTTAGATCTCCCTGCTTTGAGATACGCAAAAATAAGGTCTGGTTTAACAGGGCTTGTAATCACCAAGGCGGACGTTTTAAACGGGTTAGATAAGATAAAAGTTTGTACACATTATGAGGTCAACGGAAAAACAAAAGATACTCCATCCTCCTCGTACGACTTTTTTGTTGCCAAACCTATTTACACTGAATTGAACGGTTGGAAAGATACCAACGATATTAATTTCTTAAAATATTTATCGTATATTGAAGAACAAATCGGTGTTGATATTGACTACATTTCTTACGGACCAAAAACCGAAGAAATGTGTTCAAAAAATGATTTGATCTTGAACATGGAAAACAAATAAAAAGTTTAGAGGTGAAAAAATTGAAAATACTCACTTCTTCCCAAGCAAAATTAATAGACAAATTGACTATAGAAAAAGGAATAGCCCCAGAAACGCTGATGGAGCAAGCGGCTTTTTCTGTGGCTGACATCGCAGAAACCTTTGAACCAAATTCCATTCTATGTGTCGTAGGAAAAGGTAACAATGCAGGTGATGGTATTGCTGCAGGAAGGATTCTAAAAAACAGAGGCTACAACGTTGAAATCCTTATAGTAGGCGATCCAACTCAAGGAAGTCTTGGTTTTAAAAAGCAACTTGAAATCGCCAAAAAATACGAAATTAATATTTATCGCTTCAACGTTGACGAAATTGATTATTCCCAATACGACCTCATAATAGACGGGTTAATAGGTATAGGCTTAACAGGAGAAGTTAAAGGAGAGGTCGCTGAAGCGATAACACACATAAACTCTTCAGGATCGAGGGTATTATCAGTCGACATTCCATCGGGAATATCATCTGACACAGGTGAAGTTCTAGGAACGGCAGTTAAAGCCGATCAAGCGGTGACATTCGGATTTTTAAAAATTGGTCATTTACTCTATCCTGCAAGAGAGTATTGTGGAGAAATAAAGGTCGCACCTCTATCTTTCGACAACTCGCTGGTAAACTCAATCAACCGAGAACTCATACTAGAAGATACCGTTAAGAACTTACTCCCAAACAGACCTGAAGATTCCTATAAGTACAAGTTTGGAACGGTTTTGATACTCGCAGGTAGTGAAAAATACCCTGGTGCCCCTATCCTTTCAGCTATTGGAGCTCAAAGAACTGGAGCTGGTATGGTTAAACTGATTACACCAGGTGATTCATCAAACGTTTTAACTCTTGAACCATCCATAATCTATAAGTCTTTAAAAAAAGAACACTTTGAAGAAAAAGACGTTGAAAATTTAAAGGAAGAAATCGAAAAATCCAACGTTATAGTTTTAGGTCCCGGTATAACTGAAAATGCAAAAGGCTTTGTTAAAAAATTAGTTGAAACCTACAAAGATAACAAATTATTCGTTTTAGATGCAGATGCTCTATCCATTTTAAAAGATAAAGATGTAAAATTAAACAGAAATTTTGTTATAACCCCTCATGTAGGAGAACTATCAAAGGTTTATAAAAATTTAAAAAACGACGTGGTCACTTTGGAAGAATACGCAAAAAAATTGAACTGTACCATCGTATTCAAATCATCAACTACCTTGATAACAAACGGAGAAAAAACATATTTCAACATAACAGGGAATTCAAGTCTAGCCAAGGGAGGATCGGGAGATTTACTATCAGGAGTTATCGGATCGTTTATTGCTCAAGGTTTAACAACGATGCAAGCTTGCTTAATTGGAAGCTATGTGGTATATAAAACTGCCAGAGATCTATCCTTAGAGTACACAAACTACTCTTTAACTCCGAAAATAATTGCTGACAACCTATATAAGACTATCCATTTATTAAACTCATGAGCCAAAAATCCAATTAGGAGGCGAACAAATTATAATCTATATAATATCTGGAGCAGAACAAAGAAGCTCATTGGAATTTTATAAGAAAATGATACAACAGGCATCCTTGACAATCGCCTGTGATGCTGGAATCAAAATCTTCAAAAAGTTAAACTTACCACCAAACTATTTAATAGGAGATTTTGATTCTGCATCTATTGAAGATCTTCAGTGGGCAGAGGAAAACAAAACGGAGATATTGAAATATCCAAAAGAAAAAGATGAGATCGACACGGAATTAGCTTTGATATTTCTTAAAGAAAATCACTATAAAAACATTATTTTATCAGGGGTTTTAGGCAATCGTATCGATCAAGAAATGGCAAGTGTATTCCTTCTAGCCGAATACATAGATCTAAATCCTGTTATCCTTGAAGAAGACATTAAAATCGGTATAGTAAATAAAAGAATACAAGAAGAAGCCCAGATCGGTGAAAGTTGGTCTATTTTAAGAATAGGAGAACCAGTTATAGGTCTTACTCTCAAAGGGTTTAAATATCCATTAAACAAAAAAGATATCTTTGATTTCAAATCCCTAGGAATCAGTAACGAAGCAAAAGAAAATAAAATAGAAATATCCGTTGAGAGCGGAAAGGTTGTTTATATCAGATGGATCAACAAAAAATGGTAACCAAGGGGTGATCTCATGTGGTTAGTATTATCTGATTCTCACGACAACATGTATAAACTCAAAAAGATCCCAGATATAATCCAAAGATACAATATCGATACCATTTTCCATTGTGGAGACTTTGTAGCTCCCTTTACTTTACCGTATCTACTCTATGATGATATCGACTTTTATGGTGTCTTTGGTAACAACGACGGAGAAAAATTACTACTTTATGAAAGATCAAATAAAAAGATAAAAAACGGACCAATCGCCGTAGAAAAAAACGGAAAAAAGATATTTCTCATGCACGAACCTTATTCCTTAGAAGCTGCTGAAAATTCAGGGATTTATGATTACGTCTTTTTTGGTCACACCCATGAAATAGTAAATAGGAAAACCGGTAAAACCGTTGTACTAAACTCAGGAGAATTTTCTGGATGGCTAACTGGGAAGGCAACTTATGGTATAATAGATCCTAACGAAGCGAAAGTTGAAATCAAAGAACTTTAGAGGAGGACCATCGACATTTTGAAAGTATACAAAGCTCAATTAATAAAAACCGTCTACAAAATTGAAGATCTCCCACCACCAGATAAAAAAGAAATCGCCTTTGCAGGAAGGTCCAATGTGGGAAAATCAAGCTTTTTGAATGCCATTTTAGGCATAAAAATAGCGAAAGTGAGTTCTACCCCAGGGAAAACCAGATCCATCAATTACTACTTGGTGAATGATAAATATTACTTTGTTGATTTGCCGGGATACGGTTTTGCAAGTGTTTCAAAACAGGAAAAAGAGAGATGGAATGTACTGATGAATGAGTACTTTAAAACCAGATTTTCTTTGAGTGCCGTTTCTTTGCTTATCGATCATAGACATATGCCTCAAAAATTGGATTATGCTATGGTCGAATGGCTCAAAGATCTAGGAACACCTTTTTTGTTTATCTTAACAAAATCTGATAAATTAACGAAATCTGAAAAAGCTAAACTTTTTGAAGATATCAAAAGAAGTTTTTCAACTTATGGTGAATATATATATATGCCTTTTTCCTCAAAAACAAAGGAAGGTATGAAAGACGTATTGAAAACTATTGGCGAAATATTAGGTGATAATGATTAGTCTCAATCAGGGTGCAGAGCAAAGGGGTACTAAAAGTAAGATTTAGAAGTTATTCTTATAATAAACGCTTCAAAATTAAGATTTTGATTTTAAAAGGGTCACAGGGCGGAGCCTTGTTTGCTGTACTATGCAAACTATGTTTTTAAATGATTTTTTGCTGATTTATGCAAAGAAGCTTTTGTTTCCAGAGCTGTGCAAAAAAGATCTTTTTAAAAAGAGATTTTTGTTTTTGGGGAGTTTGAGGGGAGTACCCCTCAATGTCCGGGTTTACCCCTTAACGTCCGGGGTTAAGGGACCGTAGGTCCCTCCTTAAGAAGGGTGGGGAGCGGGGGAAGGGGCGCTAAAATAAAACTTCTAAAGACCGTTAAAAGGGAGGGTTAAAAAATGAGTTATGAAAGAACGGTGCTGATACCCGGGGAGGTATCTTATAGTAACATATCTCAAATACTAAACTCAAGTTATCTACTAGAAATAATCTCAGAATTAATCGAGGATGCCGAAGAAACACGCAATACGTTGTATCCTTTTTTTCAATTATTTCTAGTAGATGAAACCAAACAAAAAGTTCATGAAAGGTACGATTTAGAGCAAATTAGACAACTACTCTTAGCATTATCTTTAAACAGCTTAGACCATTTGGATGAATCCTCTTACTTTAGTTTCCCAAAATTATCTGGATACAGAGAAACGTTGGCTCTCTTTGTTGAAGATACTTTTAACCTATGGCGTTCAAAACACAGATTCATGAAAAAAGCGGATCCCTTTAGTCACAACTCAAGAACGAGAATTCACAAACAAATATCCTTAGTTAAAAACAACTCTGATCTAAAAAGCTTAGTCTTGGGAGTATATAGACAAATCCTTGTTAATATATCAGCCAGAAGGGTAAAAGTACTCAGGCAACTTCCCAGTGGAGCTCAAGCCGGATTTATAGTTGATCGACCTAGAACAAAACCAGAAGCTCAAATAGCCGACGCTGATTTTTTATACAACATGGAATATGTGTGGAGCGTAGTATTGGAACCACCCGTTATCTTTTATACATACTCAAATAAAAGAAGAGGGGTATTCAAAGTTGTCGATCGCCCTATATTAAACAAAATTAATATAGATAATCCTCATGATTGGCTTGTTTTTCCCATATACGTTAACGACAAATTGATATTCGTTGTTGTTTATAAGGAATACTTTGCGATGGCAGCAGGTTTGGCAAATTTGTACGAGTTTGCAGATTTTGAAAGTTTAGAAAACAGAAGACCTGATGGTATATACATTTTCGGTATGAATAAAAGTTTTTTTGAGGATGAAGACGATTACAATGGTATCATCTATAAAGAAGATGATGGAACTTACGTAGGGCTTGTTGGAGATGATCCTTCTATAGACTACTTCGGTTATATGAAGAAAATGATTTTGACGATTCACAACTTAATAGTCATAGACGAAGATAGACTACCAATTCACGGGGCTCTAGCTGAAATAAAGTTAAGAGATGGTCAAAGTTTCAACGTAATGATAATGGGAGATAGTGGAGCGGGAAAATCTGAAACATTGGATGCCTTAAACAGAATAAGAAAACAGGTATCCGAAGTAAATATATTGATAGATGATATGGGATCATTAGATATTTTAGAAGACGGAACAGTAGTTGCATATGGAACAGAAACTGGTGCTTTTGTTAGACTAGATGACTTACAACCAGGTTATGCCTACTCCGCTATGGACAGAAGTATCTTTTTGAATCCAAACATAACCAACGCCAGAGTTATAGTACCATACTCCAATTACGAAGATATCATAAGACCTACTAAAATTGATTATTTCTTTTACGCCAACAACTATGAAAAAATAGACGACAACAAACCACCAATCGAATTTTTTGATGACGTAGATAAGGCGTTAGATATATTCTCTAAAGGTGCAAGAATGGCAAAAGGTACTACTTCAGAGAAAGGTCTAACCTATAGTTACTTTGCCAATCCCTTTGGTGCAATCCAAAGAAGAGAAAAACACGAAAAAATTGCTAGAAAATACATGGAAACTCTAATGAAAAGTAACGTCAAAGTCGGGACACTTCGGACACAACTTGGTGTAGAAGGTTATGAAGACCAAGGTCCATTAATAGCCGCCCAAGAACTTTTGAAGTTTTTAAAAGGAGAAAAAGATGTCTGAAGTTGCAAAAAAATTTGCCGAATTAATCTATAAGTCAAATTCCATTGCAGTCTTAAGTGGTGCGGGGATGTCTACTAACGCAGGTATCCCCGATTTTAGAGGCCCTAACGGGATATATACAAAGGCAAATATAGAAAATCCTGAGAGAATTTTCGATTTAGATTATTTCTATCTGGATCCTTCTTTGTTCTATAAGTTTCACAAAAAATTTTTGGAGTACATAACAAAAGCAGAACCAACCCTTACTCACAAATTTTTAGTTCAACTTGAAAAGGAAGGAAAATTGAAAGGGATAGTAACTCAAAACATAGACTCTTTACACCAAAAAGCCGGTTCAAAAAAAGTCTATGAAATACATGGAGGATGCTGGAAAAATTACTGTACAAAATGTAATAGAGAGTATTCTCAAGAAGAAATATTAGAAAAGGTCAACAACGAAACAGTACCAAGGTGTGATAACTGTTGTGGTGTAATAAAACCAGACATAGTATTTTTTGGAGAACCTGTAAAATACCTAACAGAATCTGAAATATTGATGAAAAATTCGGATCTTGTCTTGGTTTTAGGATCTACTCTTGCGGTTATACCGGCAGCAATGTTGCCATCCTTAACTAAAGGGAAAATAATTGTTGTAACCAAAGGTGAAGTATCAGAAATGTATCTCCCGAGAGAAAAGGTAGCTCTCATTGTCAACGAAGAATTGGACACCTTTTTTACGCAAGTCGCCAAAGAATACGCAACACTCAAAGAAGGTTGATCAGGGCGAAGCCCCATTCATCCTAACGGGGGGTAGTGGAGGTTACCCTCTTTATCCTTATGGGTGGGGAGTGGGGTGAAAGGGCGCTAAGACAGAACATTAAGGGGTTTACCCTTTTGCTGCTTTGTGCAAAAAAATTTTTTAAGTTTGCTGTAGTGTGCAAACAATGTTTTTAAATGATTTTGACTTTGAACTTGGTTTTGGGGATTTTAAGGGGCAAAGCCCTTTTGCTGTTTTGTGCAAAAAGATTTATTAAGTTTGCTGTAGTGTGCAAACGATGCTTTTAAATGTTCTTGATTTTGAATTTGGGGATCTTAAGGGGTTTACCCCTTAACGCACGGAGGTGGAAGCATGATTCCAAATTGGGTATATATAAAAGACTTCAAAAAACACATCAATGAAACAGTAGAATTTCGGGGATGGGTATGGAACAAAAGAAGCAGCGGTAAAATTGCTTTCTTACAGTTAAGGGATGGAACAGGTTTCATTCAAGGAATAGCTGAAAAAAAGGATTTTGATGATGAAACCTTTGAAAACATAAGAAAAATAAAAATGGAAAGCAGCATAATTTTGCAAGGAATCATAAAAAAAGACGAAAGATCTCCTGAAAACGTTGAATTACATATAACTTCTTTCAAAAAAATACAAGAACCCATTGAAGACTATCCCATTTCTAAAAAAGAGCATGGCATAGACTTTTTAATGGAAAATAGGCATCTATGGATCAGATCGAGAAGACAGTTTCATATCTTAAAAATTAGAAACGAAATTTTAAAGGCAATTAGAGATTTTTATAATCAAAATGATTTTACCTTGATAGACACCCCTATATTTACTGGTTCTATAGGGGAATCTGCTGGTAACACATTCAAATTAGACTATTTCGATTACGGAGAGGTATATCTAGCACAAACAGGTCAACTTTACTTAGAAGCCGCGGCCATGTCCTTTGGAAAGGTGTACAATCTAGGCCCTACATTCAGATCCGAAAAATCAAAAACAAGAAGGCATCTAATCGAATTTTGGATGAATGAAGCCGAAGTAGCTTTTTATAAACATGAAAACAATATCAAATTACAAGAAAGCTTGGTTTCTTTCGTAATCCAAAGGGTATTAGAAAATGCTTCTGACGATCTAAAAGAAATTGGTAGGGAAACAAATAAACTACAAAAAATTCAGCCCCCTTTTGAAAGAATGACTTACACGCAAGCAGTTGATTTCTTAAAGAAAAAAGGGTTTGAAGTAGAATGGGGAGAAGATTTTGGAGCAGATGAAGAAAGTGTACTGGCTTCTCAATTTGAAAAACCGCTCTTTGTGGAAAAGTATCCTAGGAAAGTTAAGGCTTTCTATATGCAACCTGATGAAAACAACCCTGATGTTGTACTCTGTGACGACTTACTTGCCCCCGAAGGTTATGGCGAAATAATAGGGGCTTCCGAAAGAATATGGGAAGAATCAGTCCTAATAGACAGATTAAAAGAATTCAATCTTCCTTTAGATCAATACCAATGGTACATAGATTTAAGAAAGTTTGGTAGCGTTCCACACAGTGGTTTCGGTTTAGGCGTTGAAAGAACGGTTGCTTGGATATGCGGTTTAGAACACATTAGGGAAGCTATCCCTTTTGCAAGAACACTTTACAGAGTTTACCCATAAGATTTTGAGGAGTTTTTAAAATGATCGAAAAAGAAAATACAAACCCAAAGAGGTTACTGGATCCCTCTTTTATTGGAGAGGATACAGGATCAAAGAAATTAAGACCAAATTACTTGAATGAATTTATAGGCCAGGACAACATAAAAAAAAAGTTAAAGGTCGCGATAGAAGCTGCTAAAATAAGAAAAGAAGCGATGGATCATGTAGTTTTAGCAGGACCTCCTGGTTTAGGTAAAACAACCCTAGCTTATGTAATTTCAAATGAGCTAGGTGCTAATTTGCAAATTACAAGCGGTCCTGTAATCGAAAAAGCAGGAGACCTCGCTGCCATTTTAACCAACTTAGAAAATGGCGACGTACTATTCATAGACGAGATCCACAGGCTGAATAGAACCGTGGAAGAAATCTTATACTCAGCTATGGAGGATTTTCAACTTGACATTGTTATTGGGAAAGGTCCTTCTGCTCGTTCTATAAGGATTGACTTACAACCTTTCACCTTGGTAGGTGCCACTACCCGATTAGGCCTTATAGCCCCACCACTGAGAAGTAGGTTTGGCATAATTTTGGAAGTCGATTTCTACTCTCCAAAAGACCTCAACTTAATCATAAAAAGGAGTGCAGACATACTCAATATAAAAATAAAAGAAGATGCATCTCTCATTCTAGCTCAAAGATCTCGGGGAACCCCCAGGATCGCCAACAGACTCTTGAGAAGAGTTAGGGATTTTGTCCAAGTTTCTGGAAAAAACATCATAGAAGCTGAAGATGTGGACAACACAATGAAATTATTAGAAATGGATGAAGATGGCTTAGATAAAATGGATCGAAAAATTCTTAAAACAATAATAGAAAACTATGAAGGTGGGCCGGTGGGTATAAATGCCTTAGCTTCATCGATTGGGATAGAACCCGATTCAATCAGTGAGGTCTATGAACCATTTCTACTACAAGCAGGTTTCATTATCAGGACCCCTCGAGGTAGGGTGGCAACTGAAAAAGCCTACCAAAAACTAAATTACACCTATAAAACTTCCAATCACAATATCAGTTTATGGGGGGAGCTTAATGAATAATTTTCTAATAGAAAATTATCACACCTTGTTAAATGAGATCCAACAAGTTACAGAAAAATCAGGTAGAGATCTGAATTCTATAAAATTAGTTGCTGTTTCAAAGAATTTTCCAAGTGATAACATAAAAACATTATACGAAGAAGGTCATAGAGATTTTGGAGAAAATAAGGCTCAGGAATTAAGAGAAAAATATGAAGATCTCAAAAACCTTGACATTGTATGGCATTTCATAGGCAGGATACAAACCAACAAAATAAAATACATCGTTCCTATCGCAGAATACATACATTCAGTTTGGAGAATGAAAGAAATAGAGGAAATTCAAAAAAAAGCTGAAGAAATAAATAAAACACAAAAAGTACTTTTAGAAATCAATATATCTGGTGAAAACTCCAAAGCCGGACTCATTCCAAACGAAGTAGAGGCATTTTTGCAAGATGCAACATCTTTTAAAAATATAAAAATAATTGGTCTAATGACGATGGCTCCTTACACTGACAAAGTTGACGTTATAAGAAACGTCTTTCGAAGCTTAAAGGAACTTAAAGACAACCTAAATAAAAAATACCCTTCGATAAAGGAACTATCTATGGGAATGACTAACGATTACAAAATAGCCATAGAAGAAGGTGCCACTCTTTTAAGAATAGGAACAAGAATCTTTGGCAACCGTTATCTTGTAGAATAGGATGTAAGGTGTGAGGGAGCGGAGGGAAGGGGGTGAATTATGCGTTGCAAATATCTAGAAATAAAAACTGAAAGTACTCCACTAATAGGAGAAGAACCTTATATTTCGAAATTGTATAATTGCACTTTGAAAATGAGAAGCAAACAAAAACAAGTTGAAATTTATCAACAGCTTTTCGAGAAAGGATTAGAAGGAAGCTTCATTACGGATCGATGCCCTATTGCGGCTAAAGGTAATTGGAATGATTGTCCTTTCTTTGAAGTTGATAAATAAAAAGGAGCATTAAATGGTAAAATTACCAAACTGCGAAATCTAAGGAAAAGATTAGAAAGGTTGCATTCGATTTCCACATCTTTTGTATATTTCAAAGAAGTGATACTGTTGTTGCTTTCTAACCTAGAAAAGATGGATTCAAGGAGAGTACGTTTCTTGTAAGTCTCTTTGAAGTAAGCAGGCTCCCCTCTTTGATACCTTTAAGAACGGTAAAAACGATACCCTTATCCAAATAAGAAGGACCAAACTCCTTCTTAAATGAAGAGAAAGTAGCTTCAGAAGGAACGTAATTGATAATAGGATCGAAACCGATGCATTTAGCAAAAGAAGGGTTACTCTTAAGGAAGTGAATCAACTCCCTTACTGTAAAACCCTTAACTTTCTGAACGAAGATAGCCTTAAGTAAAGCCCGGCGGGAGTACCCTGTTCTGCCCATCTTATTATTGAAATCTGGGACAACGGACCAATCGATCATATCGATTAAATCGAGAAGATATTTAAATTCGGAATGTTCTTTCATATAGTCAGAGTAGACGAAATCGAAGTACAGTTGAGAAGAGTTACCGAATAATGACAATTGAATGACCTCCTTACGAGATAATAAAGATGTGGTATCAAATAAATTATATAGTGAGGAGGTAAAAGTATAATATTGAAGGTATTAAAAGTTGGTTACAATGCATGTTTTATAGTTTCTAAAAAGACTATACATATTTTACGAGGAGGATTCTTATGTCTGGTCATAAAAAAAACGATTTAAAAGTGGCTAATTTAATGAATAGAGGAGCTGCTTGTTTCTTGAAAGGCGATCCGGATAATGCACTAAAATATTATCAGGAAGCTCTAAAAATAGCACGAGAGATTGGCAACAAGGAGTTGGAAGTTGATAATTTAGATTTTATCGGACGGATTTACCAAATAAAAGGTGATTTGGAGAATGCTCTGAAATACCTGAAGGAAGCCCTAAAAATTCACAGAAAAATAGGTAACCAGGAGGTAGAAGCTAGTCGCTTGGGCAATATTGGCGTGATTTACCAAACAAAAGGTGATGTGGACAATGCATTGAAATACCATCAGAACTCTCTCAAAATATCGCAAGAAATTGGCAACAAGGAATTGGAAGTAGCTAATTTAAGCTCTATCGGACAGATTTACCAAACAAAAGGCGATTTGGACAATGCACTAAAATATTATCAGGAAGCTCTAAAAATAGATAAGGAGATAGGTGACAAGAAAGAAGAAGCAGCTGATTTGGGCATTATTGGGTTGATCTACCAAACAAAAGGCGATTTGGACAATGCACTAAAATATTATCAGGAAGCTCTAAAAATAGATAAGGAGATAGGTGACAAGAAAGTAGAAGTAGCTGATTTGGGCAATATTGGAGTAATTTACCAAACAAAAGGTGATTTGGACAGTGCACTAAAATACTTTAAAAACTGTCTAAAGATAGCACAAGAGATTGACGAGAAGGGGATGGAAGCAGCTACTTTGTACTACATCGGACAGATTTACCAAACAAAAGGTGATTTGAAGAACGCACTGAAATCCCTTGAGAGTGCTCTCAAAATATCGCAAGAGATTGACGACAAGGAGTTGGAAGTTGCTATATTGGGCTATATCAAGCAGATTTACCAAACAAAAGGTGATTTGGACAATACAGTAGAACACCATCAAGACGCTTTAAAAATTGCGCAAGAGATTGACGATAAACAGGGGAAAGTTGATCAATTGTTCAATATCGGGCATATTTACTTAGATAAAGGTGATTTGAACAATGCACTAAAATATTATCAGGCAGCTTTAAAGATAGATCGAGAGATTGGTAACAAGGAAGGAGAAGCTTATATTTTGGGTGGCATCGGTGTTATTTTAGAAGAGAAAGATGATTTGGAGAATGCACTAAAATACTATGAGAATGCTCTCAAAATATCGCAAGAGATTAGCAACAAGGAGTTGGAAGTGCGGCTATTTGGCACTATCGGACAGATTTACCAAACAAAAGCTGAATTGGAGTATGCATTAAAATACTATGAGAACTCTCTCAAAATAGCACAAGAGATTGACAACAAGGAGTTGGAAACAGCCAATTTAAGGTCTATCGGACAGATTTACCAAACAAAAGGTGAATTGGAGGTTGCATTAAAATACTATGAGAACGCTCTCAAAATGGCACAAGAGATTGGCGACAAGGAGTTTGAAGCGGCTAATTTAGGGGAAATCGCAGGGGTTTATCAAGCAAAAGGTGATTTGGACAGTGCATTAAAATACTATAAGAACGCTCTCAAAATGGCACAAGAGATTGGCGACAAGGAGTTGGAAATCCAACTATTTAGCATTATAGGGCTAATTTATAAAGCAAAAGGTGAATTGGACAATGCATTAAAATACTATGAGAACGCTCTCAAAATGGCACAAGAGATTGGCAACAAGGAGTTGGAAGCATCTAATTTAGGTTCTATCGGACAGGTTTACCAATCAAAAGGTGATTTGGACAGTGCATTAAAATACTATAAAAACTCTCTAAACATAGCACAAGAGATTGGTGACAAGAAGTTCGAAGCGGCTACTTTAGTCTCTATCGAACAAATTTACTTAGGTAGAGATGATTTGAACAATGCACTAAAATATTATCAGGCAGCTTTAAAGATAGATCGAGAGATTGGTAACAAGGAAGGAGAAGCTTATATTTTGGGTGGCATGGGTGTTATTTTAGAAAAGAAAGGTGAATTGGAGAATGCACTAAAATACTATGAGAACGCTCTTAAAATAGCACAAGAGATTAGCGATAAGCCGGGGAAAGTTTATCAATTGTACAATATCGGGCATATTTACTTAGATAAAGGTGATTTGAACAATGCACTAAAATATTATCAGGCAGCTTTAAAGATAGATCGAGAGATTGGTAATAAGGAAGGAGAAGCTCATATTTTGGGTGGCATCGGTATTATTTTAGAAAAGAAAGGTGAATTGGAGAATGCACTAAAATACTATGAGAACGCTCTTAAAATAGTACAAGAGATTGGCAACAAGGAATTTGAAGCAATTATTTTAGGGGAATTCGCAGAGGTTTACCAAACAAAAGGCGAGTTGGACAATGCATTAAAATACCGTCAAGAAGCCCTAAAGATAGCACAAGAGATTGACAACAAAGAGTTGGAAGAAGCTAATCTAAACGGTATCGAACAGATTTACCAAACAAAAGAAGAATTGGACAATGCATTAAGCTACTATGAGAATGCTCTCAAAATATCGCAAGAAACTGGCGATCAAGAGAAGGAAGAATTGCTATTAAACATTGTTGGGTTAATTTATAATAACAATTTGGACATTAAACTAAAATATGACCTGGATGCTCTCAAAATATCACAAGAGAAAGGGGACAAAAAGGGGGAATCGAAGTATTTAAACTTTATTGGGCATATTTACTTAGATAAAGGTGATTTGAACAATGCACTAAAATATTATCAGGCAGCTTTAAAGATAGATCGAGAGATTGGTAACAAGGAAGGAGAAGCTTATATTTTGGGTGGCATCGGTGTTATTTTAGAAGAGAAAGATGATTTGGAGAATGCACTAAAATACTATGAGAATGCTCTCAAAATATCGCAAGAAATTGGCAACGAGGAATTGGAAGTAGCCAATTTAAGGTCTATCGGACAGATTTACCAAACAAAAGGTGAATTGGAGGTTGCATTAAAATACTATGAGAACGCTCTCAAAATAGCACAAGAGATTGACAACAAGGAGTTGGAAGCATCTAATTTAGGAAAAATCGCATTGATTTATCATTTAAAAGGTGAATTAGACAATGCGTTAAAATACTATGAGAACGCTCTGAAATATTCTCCAGAAATTGGCAACAAGGGATTTGAAGCAAATATTTTAGGCCTTATTGGGCATATTTACTCAGATAAAGGTGAATTAAACAATGCATTAAAATACTATGAGAACGCTCTCAAAATGGCACAAGAGATTGGCGACAAGGAGTTGGAAGAAGCTAATCTATACTGTATCGAACAAATTTATCAAACAAAAGGTGATTTGGACAATGTATTAAAATACTATGAGAATTCTCTCAAATATTCGCAAGAGATTGGCAACAAGGGATTTGAAGCAGCTAATTTAGGGGAAATCGCAGAGGTTTATCAAGCAAAAGGCGAATTAGACAATGCATTAAAATACTATGAGAACGCTCTCAAAATAGCACAAGAGATTGACAACAAGGAGTTGGAAGCATCTAATTTAGACGATATCGGGCATATTTACTTAGATAAAGGTGATTTGAACAATGCACTAAAATATTATCAGGCAGCTTTAAAGATAGATCGAGAGATTGGTAACAAGGAAGGAGAAGCTCATATTTTGGGTGGCATCGGTGTTATTTTAGAAAAGAGAGATGATTTGGAGAATGCACTAAAATACTATAAGAACGCTCTCAAAATAGCGCAAGAGATTGACAACAAGGAGTTGGAAGCAGCCAATTTAAGGTCAATCGCACAGATTTATCAAACAAAAGGCGAATTAAACAATGCATTAAAATACTATGAGAATTCTCTCAAAATATCGCAAGAGATTGACGACAAGGAGTTGGAAATCCAGCTATTTAGCATTATAGGGATGATTTACCAAACAAAAGGCGAATGGGACAACGCACTAAAATACTATGAGAACTCTCTCAAAATAGCACAAGAGATTGGTGACAAGAAGTTCGAAGCGGCTAATTTAGGCTCTATCGGACGAATTTACTTAGATAGAGATCGAAGGGACGATTCACTAAAATACTATGAGAACTCTCTCAAAATATCGCGAGAGATTGGTGACAAGAAGTTTGAATGGGCTAATTTAGTTTCTATCGGACAAATTTACTTAGGTAAAGGTGAATTGGACGATGCATTAAATTACTGTCAAGAAGCTTTAAAAATAGCTCAAGAGATCGGTTACAAAAAAGGCGAAACAACTGCTTTGGCCAATATCGAATTGGTCTCCCGAGCAAAAGGTATTAAGAGATAGCTAAAACTAATGTTTTAGAAATACTAAAAACCATATACAAATTATACAAGGTTGATTCTTATGATTGATAATTCAAAAGGAGACTTGGATAATCCATTAAAATACCTTCAAGAAGCTCTAAAAATAGACCAAGAGATAGGTTACAAGCAAGGGGAAGCAAAAGTTTTGGACAATATTGGCCTGATCTTAAAATCTAAAGGTGATTTGGAGAATGCTCTGAAATACCTGAAGGATGCTATTAATATTATGGATAAATATAAATTTATACATGGACGTAATGTCATTCAAAAAGCCATTAACTCAATAACGAATGATTTAGAAAGAAAATTGACAAAAAAGCCGAAGAAATAAATAAAACACAAAAAGTTCTTCTAGAAATCAATATATCTGGTGAAAACTCCAAAGCCGGACTCATTCCAAACGAAGTAGAGGCATTTTTGCAAGATGCAACATCTTTTAAAAATATAAAAATAATCGGTTTAATGACAATGGCTCCTTACACTGAGAAAGTTGACGTTATAAGAAACGTCTTTCGAAGCTTACGAGAACTCAGAGACAACCTAAATAAAAAATACCCTTCGATAAAGGAACTATCTATGGGAATGACTAACGATTACAAAATAGCCATAGAAGAAGGTGCCACTCTTTTAAGAATAGGGACAAGAATCTTTGGCAACCGTTATCTTCCAGAATAGGGTATAAGGTTAATAAGCAAAACTCATATACCTTCCTTAGAAGGGTGGGGAGCGGGGCGAAGGGGCGCTGACACAAAGTTTTAGAGTTTTTAACGATAACACAAGGAGGAAAAAATGTTTGTAATAGCAAATCTTTTAATAGCATTAGCAAGTATATTAAGAATAGTAATAGTATTTTTTGAATTTTGTATAATTGTATCCGCTTTATTAAGTTTCATAATGCCCTTCCAATACAACAGACTTCGAGGTTTTATTGATTCAGTTGCCAATATAATTTTGAATCCAATAAGAAGATTTATACCCACAGTTATAGGCAACATAGATCTATCTCCAATGATTGCCTTTTTGATATTGATGTTTTTAGATAGATTTTTGGTACAATCTCTATTGGAGTTAGGTTATAGGATTGGAGTGTAATTTTTATGAAGATCTTTATCTTTTACAATCCACTTAAACTTTCTAACGATGACCTTGAAGAAAACATATTAAAACCTTTTAATGAAAGCAATATAGAGGTTATTGGTTACGCTGCGGCGGGTTCTACTGTGGAGGAAAAACAAGCCCAAGCAGCCGATTTTTTCGTGATTTTTGGGGGCGATGGGACGGTATTGAAAATAGCAGAAATTGCCGCAATATTTTCAAAACCGGTAATAGCTGTTAATACTGGGAATTTGGGGTTCTTGAGTTCTTATTCCAGTTCTGAGATAAAAGAGCTGATCGAGGATATACAAAAAGATAACATTTCTTTTTCGTTTAGACACCTTTTAGAATGTCATGTAGGCACCAAAAAAGTCGTTGTTTTAAACGATATCGTCTTATTGAAAAGCCAACCATTAGGTACTATGAACGTTGATGTAAAAATTGAGGAACACACTTTATTCTCATTCGCTGGAGACGGATTAATTGTATCAACGCCGACAGGATCCACTGCGTATGCCTTATCTGCTGGAGGTCCCATAATTCACCCCGAATTGAATGTTGTTCAGCTCATCCCATTAGCCGCCCATGCCCTCAACATTAGGCCTTTCATAGCTCCTCCAATACAAAAGATAGAGATCATTTTGAAAAACATGAGCAAAGGCTTTGTATATGTAACCGGGGATGGAGATATCATTCATAGGATGGAACCAGGGATGTCAATATTTGTGACTTCCAGTGAGATGACGATAAAACTTGCTCAAAGAAATGGCAACAATTATCTCAATGCGTTAGATAAAAAATTAGGGTTTGGCAGAAGGTTTGAATGATTTTGGGAGGCAAATAATTTGTTCAAAAAAGAGAATGTTAGCCAAATCAACAGCATCAGTTTGAATCGATTAACACGATATTTAAATAATGTTTTGAGAATGGGTAGAATAGTTCAAGAAATGTACTATAAATTTGGGGATGCTTATCTCGAAAGAAACGATAAATTAGCAAAAGAAATAATAAATCAAGACGACAGATTAGATTTCATCGAAGCAAGCCTAAATTATGAAAGCGTTATCTTATTGTCCTCTGGTAATTACACAGGCATTTACTTAAAAGCTTGTTTCATGAGCTCAAAATTAGTCCAAATATTTGAAAACATGGGAGACATATGCGAAAAAAATGCCAAATTGATAATTGAAATACTCAAAACCCCTTCTACTGTAAACGCTACAAATTTTGAAGACAGTTTGGAATTAACCAAAGAGAACCTTTCACTTGTTTTATCCTCACTATCAGATTTGATCAATATCAAAGCTGCCAAATTGATGACAGACCAGGTAAAAGAAAGTTTTTTTGAAAAAGCCAAGAAAAGTTGTACTCTCAACGAAGAAGTGAAAGGGCTCATTGATGCTTACAAATCGTATTTGTACAAGTCCAAAGAATCCATTAAATCGGCTTCTCTGCATATAGAAGTCTTAAACAATTTAGCAAACTTTTCTGATTTTATCACTAACATCTCTGAAAATATTATTTGGGCGTTGACAGGAGAACTGTACAAATGTAGAAATAACGATTTAGAACTCTTCTATTTCTTGGGAGAAGAAAGCTAATGAAAAAGCTCTTCAAATACGTTTCTAAAGAATTCGTACCACCATTTTTTATGGGCTTAGTTGCTTTTATAGTCTTTGTGAGCTTGGAGTTACTTTACCAACTTTCGGAAATAATCGTTAGAAACAATGTGGGATTTTCAAAACTACTGATATTGATTTGGTATCACCTACCGTATTTTATCTCCATGGGTATTCCTGTGGGAGTGTTGTTTGGTATATTTTGGGTTATTTCAAAACTCTCCTCTGCAAACGAAATAATCGCTCTACAAACGTTGGGAATACCGATGAAAAAATTAATCATACCCTTCATGACTATATCTCTATTGTTATCTTTTTTTACATTTGCACTCCTCAACACCATTGTACCCGTATCAAACTACAAGGCAAAAGAAGCTATGGCATTGTACGTTTACCAAAGGCCTCAAGCACAGATCGAAGAAAACCAATTTGTCGATGTTGGCGATGGAAGATACCTATTTGTAAAACAGATAGATAGAGAAAGTGGAATTCTATACGACGTGCTCTTATACGAGGTTAAAAATGACTACACCGCTGTTTTTAACGCTCAGCAAGCTCAAAAAGGTCCAGACGGCTGGTATATGAAAAACGGAAGGATGTTTAGAACCAACGAAGATGGTTTTCTCGACTTAGACATTACTTTTGATCAATTGCAACTCGATATCCAAGAAGATGTCGAAGAATTTCTGAACTTCTCCAAAAGTGCTAACGAAATGACCTCAAAAGAACTAAAAGAAAAAATAACTACTTTTTCCAAACTTGGGCTAGATGTCTCCGGCCTAATAGTATCTTACCAGTCAAAATTTGCTAACTCGTTGGCTCCCTTAGTAATTTGTATTCTAGGAATTGCCTTGTCTCTGTTTTTGAACCTAACAAGTAAATCTTGGAGCGTAATTACGACGTTTGTGCTGGTCATAATTTATCAAGGTTCTGGGGCTTGGTTGTCTGCTTTGGGAAAAGAGCATATAATAAATCCAACGATATCCGTTTGGATCCCCAACATAATATTTGGTATTATTGGTATTTTTTTATTCTCAATGCTGGATACAAGATTATCTTACAAACTTCTTGAACCTTTGAAAAGGGTCTTTTCTGTAATATTGTTTATTCTTGTTGGTTCTTCCTTTTTTTCTGCACCTGTAAATATAACGAGTGAAGATTTTTATTTAAAAGATGATCTGTTATTTTTAGAAGGTAACGTCTATGTAGAGTATGAAGGTTCCACGATAAAAGCCGATTCAGCTCAAGGTGAATTAAACCAAGATGGAACGATTAAAGCAGCGACTTTCTTTGGAGATATAACTTATCTATATGAAGATATCTCTATACAAGCCTCAGAGATAACCGTAAACTTCGAGGAAGATTCCGCAGTCTTTGTAAATTCATATACCATACAAAAGTATAAGGCAGAGAAAGAAATAGATGTCCGCATATGGTCTGAAAGCATGGAAAAGCCGATGCAAGAAAATATAATAGAAACAAACCAGACGAAATTAACAACATGCGAGGACTGTATAACTTATTACTTCTCAGCCAGGAAAGTCGACATATTTCCAGGATATTTTTTAATAGCCAGAGATGTGGTACTTAGTTTTTTCGGGGTCCCCGTTCTATACCTACCTTTCTATTTTCAAAGTTTATCAGAAGATGAAGAAGAACCCATGTCTCTCACGTTTGGATACGATAACAACGAATTTTCCCTACTAACAGAAATTAATTATAAGTTTGAAAACGGATCGAAGGTCCATTTATCTTACAACACGGCCAACGATCTAATCACACAAGAAACAGATCAAGAAGTGACACTAAAATACGGTGTCCCTTTTCTATATGGAAGCTTGTATCTATCTACAGGTCTGAATTCTCCAGATACCAACGATAACAACTTAGGAGTTTCTTACCAATTTTTCGAAGATAACGAAGTCAGTGAAATTGCAAAATTGGAGTTAAAAGTTCAACCAGCAACAAAAGAAAAATCCCTGTCGTTAAATATCCCAAAATTGGAAACGAATTTGGGAGACCTTAAAAACATACATTCACACATTTATTGGGATTCTAAGGGATTTGATGATATTCTATTTTTAAACGTTGAATCTCAAGCCTTTCAAAAGAAATATGGGAGATCTTTGATCTCTTTATCAAAGCTCAAGCTCAACTCTCATTCATATGGGGACATATCCAACCTTTCTATGGATCAGATATGGGATACGAAAGAAAGTGAAATAGATATTGAAGGAAAGTACAACTTCTATGAAACATTCGCCAGAATGTACGGCGATTTTGATTACGCTTACACCACCGTCGCAACAGAAACCACCAAAAATCGATTAGAAACTAAAAATACTTTCTCTTACAAAGATACCCTTTATGAGATTGATAGAAATAATTTTGATTTAAAATTCAACATGGAGGATTCAATTCACTTCAACTATAACAACGATTTTATACCGGGTGAAGATTACTCTTCTGGAAAATCGCTCTTTGATTACTCTTTAGAACCGGGGTTAGAAATTGATTTAGGTGTTTTCGAATTTGGTAACTCATTAGAATACGTAAAGGTCTTAGAAAACTCTCTCACTCCCTCTGCCACAGACGAATTGAATTACAACGATTACGTAGGGTATTCTTTCTCTCTTTTTGAAAAAAATTTTACGAACTCTGCGAAGTTAGACAGAAGTTTTGATCTAAGAAACGCTGAAAATTCCCCAGATTTGCAAGAAATGGAACTTCAAACTCAAACCAACATAAATCTATTAAACACTAAAAATACCTTACAAACACAGACCAAGTTTGATACTACTGATCCCAATACGATCCAGCCGGATACAACAAACATCAAACTAACCAACGTCATTGGCCCTTTAACACATAGAAGTGAGTTTGATTATAGCCATCAAGAAGAGATTAAGGTAGATTATATTGAAAACAGAGAAATTTTGAGGTACAATAGAAATCGGCTACAATTGGATTATAGGTATTATATTCATGAACAAACATTCACCAAAAAGATCCCAGAGGTTTTAACGTATTTTCTTTTTTATTATGAAGGTAACAAAATTTACGGGGATTTTGACATGAAGGAAGAGTACACTGTCTACGACTTAGACCTAAATTTCTTGGAAAAAAGTTCAAATTACTCTTTTGGAATCGAAACAACCTACCGCATTTCAGAGTCTCTTGAAACAGGCTTCAACATAAACAACAGGGATAAAAGCGAGTTTGCAAAAATAAACTTTGATTATAATATAGAGGATCAAAGCTGGGATTTCACAGAGTTTGAAATACAGAAAAAAATTGTGTGCTGGACGTTGAACGTACAGACTAAATTTTCCTTACTACCCCAGTTTGATTTAGCCTCGTTCAGAATATCTTTTTTTATCAATTATATACCCGATAAAAATATCTCATATGGTGATGATGGGTTTGAATTTGGATTAATGTGAGGAGGAATATTAATGTTCCTATACGGCAACGAGGAAAAACAAAAGAATATCGAAATGATCGCCAAAAGGATAGAGGTATGTGAAAAGTGTCCCTTGAATCTTACAAGAACTAATACTGTGCCAGGTTCCGGAAACGTTGATTCACCAATAATGTTTGTAGGTGAAGGTCCTGGTGCAGACGAAGATGCTTTGGGAGAACCTTTCGTTGGAAGAGCGGGGCAACTTTTAGAAAAGATGCTCAAAGAGTATGCAAAATTGGAAAGAAACGATGTTTTCATCACAAACATAGTTAAATGTCGTCCTCCTCAAAATAGGGTTCCCACACAAGAAGAGGTTAAAAGTTGTCAATCCTATCTTGATGGGCAAATAATTGTTATCAAACCAAAAATAATCGTAACCCTTGGCAATACACCGCTGTATTATTTTACGGGTGAATCTAAGATAACTCAATCGCGTGGACGTTTCTTCAACTGGTATGGAGACATTAAAATCTTCCCAACTTTTCATCCAAGTTACCTCTTAAGAAACCAAAGTTCTACTAAAGGATCTCCAAAATGGTACGCGTACCTGGATATGAGGATAATCGGGATCATGTACAGAGCATTAAAACAAGGTAAGGATGTTGAAGAGGTTACTAAAACAGTTGAAGAAAAGATTAAAAGCCTTGAAAATGCTGGAGGGAGTCAAACTTGAAACTCTTATCCCTAGAGATAGAGGGTTTTAAAAGTTTTGGCAGAAGAACATATTTTAATTTGGATAAAAATATTATCGCGATAATCGGTCCAAACGGATCGGGGAAATCAAACATTGTAGACGCGATTAGATGGTTATTAGGAGAGCAATCTCAAAAACAGATGAGAATATCAGAAAAAAACGATGTATTGCACATAGGAAGCAATGGAAGTGACTCTTCCAACTATGCAAAAGTTTCGCTAGTAGTACAAAACGACAACAATGAAAAAATTAAAATCTCAAAAATATTGGAGAAAGACGAATCCAACAAGTACTATGTAAACAACAAAGTCGCCACACTTAAAGAAGTGCAAAATGTATTCAACAAAGGAACCGGGAAAAGCTTTTACTCGATTATTGGACAAGGCCAAATTGGTGAAATAGTTAACTCCTCGCCTGAAAATATTAGAGATATCGTGTTGGATGCTTCAAACATAGCCACGTACTTAGAAAAAAAAGAAATATCGATCAATCTATTGAATAAGACAACTGAAAATTTAGACAGAATCAACGATTTACTATTCGTTGTAGATAAAAGATTAAAATCTTTATCCATTAGGGCTGGTAGGGCAAAAAAATACCTTGAATATCGTAATGAAATCAAAAGAATAGGAAAGATGTACTTTGGTGCTTCTAAAATATCTTTCCTAAAAAAGATAGAAACATATCAAAAGGAGATACAAGAAAATTCTCAAAGAATGAAATCTCTGCTATCAGAGCTTTTTGAAGTAGAAAGAAGCTATAGAAATTTAAAAAGCGAAATAGAAGATACTGACAAACAACTATCCATCAACGGAGACATGGTAGAAAACTACAGGCAAAGGGTTCAAACGATAGAAAATGAAAAAAACCATTTAACAGAAGAACTGAATGAGAACAACTCTTCAATAATAAGCAAAGAGTGGGAATTAAACTCTTTAGAAGAAAAAATGAACAAGCTTGAACAACAGTTAAAAGAACTCTCTAAAAACGAAAGAGATTTTAGAGAAATAGAAGAAAAAACCCAAAACAAAACAAACCTTATAAACGAAAAAAAGAATAGTATTATACAGGAAATAGAAAAACAAGAAGAATCGCTCAAAACCTTAGAATCCGTATTATCAAAGGCATCTCAAGAAAAAGAAAGGAAAGAAACAGAACTAAAAAACCTCCAAACAACATACAGCAGTAACCAAGAAAGAATTAACTTACTAAAAGATCAAATAAATACCTTGAAAACAAAATTAGAAAACAATTTACAAAAAATGAAAGAAATAGAAGAACTACTCTCTCATACAAAAGGCACTGAAATTCAATTAGAACAAAGATTAAAAAAGAAATTCGACGAGTTAAAACACACGGAAAACTCTTACAATACCCTTTTATCAGAAATTGACTCTCTTCAACAAAATGAAAAGAATCTATTTTACACATATCAATCTTTAACCAGGCAGATCAACGAATACGAAGGATTCTCAATAACGATAAAAGAATTTTTCAAAGTCTTCAAAGATGACGATAATGTCGTGGATGTCGTTGCCAATTTAATTAACACAGAAGAAAAATATGAAGAAGCGGTTTCGACAATAGCCAGTTCAAGAATACAAAACATAGTAATAAAAAATTCGTCAAAGGCAAAAGAGTATTTGGATCTTGTGAAAAAAGGCAATAATGGAAAAATTACCCTTCTTCCACTTGATCTATTAAGGACTGAAGTTCGATTACCAAAAAACTTCTTAAAAGAACCCGGCACCATAGATTTTGTAATCAATTTAGTAAACTACACTCAAGAATATCGAAAGGTTATGGAGTACGTTTTCTCTAACTCACTGTTAGTCGATAATATCGAAACAGCTATAAAAATATCGAAAATGAAGTATCCTGGAAATATTGTCACTCTCAGCGGCGAGTTAGTCTACTCTTCTGGTGCCATAACCGGAGGAAAATCTAAATACGATCATTCTTCTACGGTTCTTAAAAGAAAAAGAGAGATCTCTGAAATAGAAGAAGATCTTAACAAAATCAGAAAAGACCTTGCAAACAAACAAACCCTATACAACAAAGTAAAAGAAAAACTTAATCTTCAAAAAGAAGAATTAGAATCAACAAAAGACGAGTTAAGGCAAGCAACAGTAACAAAAAACGCACATGACCTTGACTACAAAAAAATAAAGGAAGAAATTAAAAATCTGCAAGAAAGTATAACTTTCTACAACGAAAGATTAGCAAACTATGAAGAAAAAACCAAAACCCTTGATCAAGAGATACAATCATTAAAAATGGAAATCGAAAATAACCATCAAAATACTACTCAAACGACTAAGAAAATGCAACAAATCGAAGAAACCATCAAAGAAAAAAGAACCTTACTCAATCAAGTAGAAAAAGAGCTTATAGGTCAAGAAATGGAGTTAAAGAGCATAAAAGAAAAGTACGAATACTACAAAAATCAAAAGTCAGCAATTGAAAATGAATTAAAAGAAATAAAAATTAAACAGCAAAAAACAAAAGAATCCTTTGATAGCTTAAAAGAAAAGAACGATAAAATAAACCAAGCCATAAACGAACTCAATAAAGAAAAAGACTCTCTCAACAACGAAATTTCAAAATTATTTGAACTGATGAAACAAAGTAGGACAGGCAAATACGACAAGGCCAAAGACTTGGAAAATTATGAAAATCGTATAGACAAGTTAAAAACTGAAATAAATACAATAAAACAAAAAAATCAAGAGATTGAATTTGAAATAAAAGAAGCCAACCACAACATACAATTCCTAAACGAAAAAGCCCAAAACTTAGAAATTAACGAAGAAGAGTTCGAGCTAAAAGAATTACCCGAAAAAGACATCCAGGCACTTGGGAACAAACAAAAAGAATTGGAAAGTTCATTAAAAAAGCTAGGTTCGGTTGATTTAACTGTTTTAGACGAATACGAAGAAGTAGAAAAAGAATACCAAGAAAATCTAAAAAACAAAGAAGACATAATGAAATCCATAAATTCTCTTAAACAAAGTATAAAAAATCTAGACGAAGAAGCTCAACGACAATTCAACACATTTTTTAACAATCTGAACAAAGAATTCTCATTCTTCATCTCAAAACTTTTTCCAAATGGATACGGTGAACTCAGGTTAATTGGTGAGGGCAAAGAGTTTGAAAAAGGGATCCAAATATCTGTAAAAAAATCTGGGATGAACTTTCAAAAGCTCTCTCTCTTTTCAGGAGGAGAAAAAGCTCTCATAGCTATAGCTTTTCTCTTCTCACTCATGAATCTAAACCCGAGTCCTTTTTATATACTAGATGAAATCGATGCCCCTTTGGATGACCTAAACGCTGCCAAAATATCAGACTTAATATTAGAGAACTCTAAAAAGTCTCAATTTTTGATAATAACCCACAATAAAATAGTGATGGAAATTGCCGAGCTTTTTTACGGAATAACCATGAGGGAAGGAACTACGTACATAGTTCCCGTTGATTTCAAGGAGTTGGAAAGATGAAAGCCGTAATAGGAACTCCTATCGGTAGTGTGATAATCTATGTCAAAAATGACAAAATAACTAAGATAAGGCTAACCTTTCAAAAAGAAGGGTGGGCTGCAAGACAAAAGAATAAAGATTTTCCTTCCTTAGACGGGTGGTCCGCCAGACAAAAGAATAAAGATTTTCCTTCCTTAAACGGGTCGGCTGCAAGACAAAAGAATAAAGATTTTCCTTCCTTAGACGGGTGGGCTGCGGGGCGAAGGGGCGCTAATAAAAATGAGAATTATTACAACTCGAAAACAAAGAAACATTTTGATATAATATATGCATATCTATATGGAGATCTCCAAAAAATCCCAAAAGAAATATTCGACTTCCCCGGTGAAACAGCTTTTGCAAAAAGGGTTTATGAAACTCTGTATAACACAAAAAAGGGAAGTGTAATTACCTACAAAGAATTGGCATCAAAGGCAGGAAATCCAAAAGCGTACAGAACTGTAGGAAATTTGATGAAGAAAAACCCTTTACCCATAATTATCCCGTGCCACAGGGTAATAAAAAGTGATGGCAGTATAGGAAAATTCAGTCCAACTATCAAGTGGAAAAAATATCTACTTGATTTAGAAAGATGAGAAATGGGTGAAGGGTAAAGCTCCTTTTCCTTATGGGCGGGCTGCGGGGCGAAGGGGCGCTAACACAAAGTTTTAGAATATATAAAAACGGCTAAAAAATTTATCAGAAGGTGGAAAAAATGGATTTAAACGATACTAATAAAAGATTACATCCAAAACTCTTTAAAGTACCCATCGACAAAATAAGAATGGGCTATTACACCGACAAATATTTCACAAGGTATGTAGAAGTCCTAAAAAAAGACAAAAGAAAAGTAAATGTAACCTATCAATTCTTCCCAAGGGCAGACTGTGTAGTAGTTGGACTAGACGAAGCGCTAGCTCTTTTAACTTACGGAACAGGTTACTACAAAGATGAAGAAAAGGCAAAAGAGATCTTTGATGAAATTTTAACCATAGAAAGAGCAATACAAGACGCCTCTACACGAATGGACAAAGAAGAACTTCTAAATTGCACAAATAAAAAATGGGACCTAAGAATGTTATTAAACAGTTTATGGGTAGATAAATGGGACGAAATAGAAGTATTAGCTTTAAACGATGGAGACGAAGCGAAGAGTATGGAACCTGTTTTCGTAATCGAGGGTAATCCTGTTTATTTTGGGTATTTGGAAACGCTTCTTTTAGGGGTAATGGCAAGGGCTTCTAGTACGGCTACCGCTGTAAAGAAAGTTGTCAATGCTGCCAAAGGAAAACCGATTTTATTTTTCAGTGCAAGATTCGACCATTTTTGGGTTCAAACAACCGACGGTTATGCAGCTTTGAAAGCTGGAGCCTTTGGGGTATCTACCGATGCAAACGCTGATTATTGGGGGGTTGAATCTCTAGGAACAATACCTCATGCCTTAATTGCCGCTTACAATGGTAACACCTCAGACGCAGCTATAGCTTTCAACAAATACATAGATGGTCACGTAAATAGAATGGTGTTAGTAGACTGGGACAACGACGTTATCGGAACCACCATCAAAGTAGCAAAAGACTTTTACGAACACATATACGGTGAAAAACCCAATATTGACAGGGGAGACTTGTCTAAGATAATTGGTGAAGGAAAAGACAAAATTTGGGCAGTTAGATTCGACACATCCGGATCCTTAAGGGACAAATCCGTTATTCCAAAAGACAAATCATCTTTAGGAGTTAACCCGGAGATGGTCTGGCGGGCGAGGAGAAAATTCGATGAACTAGGAATGAACAATTTAAAAATAATGGTCTCAGGGGGATTCAACCAAGAAAAAATTGATTTATTTGAAACCCTTGAAGTTCCCGTAGATCTCTACGGTGTTGGATCATCGTTACTGAAACAAAAAGTTGACTTCACAGCCGATATAGTAGAAGTCGATGGTAGGCCTTGTGCGAAAGTAGGAAGAAAAAAAGGAGACTTCTCACGATTAAAAGTCGTCGAAAAAAATTATTGGGAATACTAATGGAGGTATACTATGTTTTCAATGACACTCTTTCTAAGTCATTTTGTATCTGATTTTGCCTTTACCAACGTTTATTCTGATAAATTCTTGGACAAATCCAGTTATTATAAACATCTAATCTGGGTCTTATTGGTCTTTTTGGCTTTCAATTTTGATATGTTAACAGGATGGATGCTTTTAATAGTTTCACTTTCTGTCCTTCTTCACATAGGTATAGACTTATTAAGAATACAAAACAAAAACACCAACATTTACTTCGAAATCATATTTTTAGGGGCTTTTTTTCTTTGGTCATACCTATTCAGAAACTTTTTTCAAGATTCCTTCTTATCCAATATTTTTCAATTCTATATTGTAGGAATGATCGTAGCAACAAGTTTTGGAAGCTTCTTATTCAGAACTTTCAACTTATTCGAAAAAGAAAGAAAAGACACAATCGGTGCATCGGAAAGGTTAGCGATATTCATTTTTATAATGGCTCAAAACTATCTTTGGTCTATTATAGCACTAGGTGCTGGGTTGGCATACAAACTTATCTTTGTAAAAGAAAAGAATATAAAAGAGCTAATCTTATCACCAACCTATGCAATATTAGTTTCTTTACTTTGGTTTTTACTCATGCAAAATATATACTAAGAAGGCTGAAAATTCATGAAAGAAAGAAAAAGAGACGTATACTACTGGCAAGAAAGAACAATCTTAAAAAATCTAAATACGGAATGGCAAGAGCATGCGATATTTAAATTCATAGACAAACAAGGTATTCAGGGGGTTGGAGCAGCCACCCCCAATTACTATTTTGGTGAGACATTTAAAACTACCATGGCGATATTGGAATTAATTAGAGATCTATTTGAAATGGAAGATGATATTGAAAACATACCTAACATCGAAGAAAAATTCAATGAAAAAATAAAAAGAGACAACTCTTCAAAAGCTGCTGTTTTTTTAGCGATTTTTGACTACCTAACAAACAAATACAATTACGATCCTGCAAAATTGCTCTTCCCCACTAAAAAAAGTATCTCACAAGAATCACTCTTTAGAATTTTTTGGAAAAAAGACACCAATATCTTTGATCTACTTCCTGAAATGCAGAAAGATGAAGAAATTATAAAGATAGAGTTCTTAGAAAAACCTTTGCTCTCAGAGCTTGAAAAAATGTTGAAACTCATCAAAAATAAAAAACTGTGGATCGACTTGAGAGGATTATTTTCCCAACACGAAATCAGACTCATTCTAAAACTTCTAAAAACCTCTGAAATTATGGCTTTAGAACAACCAACCCCGAAGTATAAAGAAAATACTTTAAGCAACATCCACATAAATTACCCAATATTTTGGGATGAATCCATCGAACAACCTGAGGATATAATCAGAGTATCAAATATTGCTTCAGGGGTCGTCTTAGACATCACCAAAGTTGGTGGATTAACCAACTTAAAAAAACACTATGACTTAGCCAATACCCTCAACTTGGAGACAGTCATCTCCACAAGAATAGAACACCCCATAAACCTAAACTGGTCCAACAAAATAAAAAAAGCATTCGATATAATAGATTTGAATATAGATCATTATATTGTGATATAATATACTGACGAGTAATATACTGATCAGTAATATACTCACCGGTATATTACGGATCAGTATATAAAGGTGGTATGTCATGAACTTTTATGATAAAAAAATCAGATGAATTGAAAGCTGGCCAAAGGCCACTAACAAAGACCCTTTTCCTCACGGGTGGGGAGCGGGGCAAAGGAGCGCTATAAATGAACTTTTATGACAGAAAAAATGAATTAGAAGCTCTTACCAAATTCCTAAACTCTGAAGAAAAAAGATTCACCGTTTTATACGGAAGAAGAAGAATAGGCAAGACTTTTCTCATTAAAAAAGCCTATGAAAATCGTGACAATTTTTTATATTTTTTTGTTGAAGTAAAAAGAGAAGAGGCACTGTTAAAAGAGCTGAGTCTCCTTGTTTCAAAGGCAATTTATACAAATTGGTACGACCTTTTTACAGATCTTTTCGAAAGATTTGATCATATAATTTTTGATGAATTTCAAAATTTCTTTTTGGTAAATAGCGATATACTTTATTCTTTGCAACATGCTTGGGATGAAACAAAATACAACACAAAGCTTACGGTTTTGGGTTCATACACAGGACTCATTAAAAAAATATTTATGGAAGAAAAAATGCCATTATTTGGAAGAGTGAATAACTTTATTAATCTAAAAAAGTTCAATTTAAAAAGCGGACTAGAGATGTTATTCGACTTTGGTTACGATACTGAAGAAGCTTTAGAAATCTATAGCCTTGTAGGTGGTGTTCCCAAATATTTGTGGGGCTTTAAAGACAAAGATAATTTAAAAAACAAGATATACGAGTTATTCATCGCCGATTTCTCACCTTTCAAAGAAGAGTCTAAAAACATTTTAATTTTAGAATTTGGTTCTGAACATAGATCCTATTTTTCAATATTGGAAGCAATCGGGGGAGGCAACAAAACTCTCAAGGAGATAGAAGACATTTCAAAAATCCCTTCTACTTCTCTCTCAAAATATTTAAACGAGCTAGTCAATAATTATGAGATTTTAAAAAAAGAAAACAGTATATTAGATAGAAAAAGTAGAAACGCAAGATATTCTATAAACGATGAATTTTTTGACTTTTACTTTAACCTCTTAAGTAGATACCTTTCAGAAATAGAATTCAATCCTAAAAGCGCATTAGAAAAAATATACCAACAACTGCCCACTCATATTGGCCATCAGTTTGAAAATATCTGCATACAATTTTTAAAAGAAAAACCCAATTATCCCGGTTTTCTCATTAATAATATAGGAAAAAGCTGGGGAAAGGTCCCTTATTCAAAAAACTTATCGTATGATATAGACATAGTAGCATATAACGACGACAACATCCTCTTCGGTGAATGCAAGTGGACTAATAAAAAAATGGGAATAAAAGATTTGGAGACACTGAAACTGAGAAGTAACTATGTAAATTTTGGAAACAAGCAAACAAAATACATCCTCTTTTCCAAATCTGGTTTTACACAAGAACTAATCAAATTTCAAACTGACGATTTGTTTCTTGTAACTCCTGATAAAATGGTATCTGAGTTATTTAAGGATTAATTGATCTTACGATACATTTGTTTAGTATTATAAATTTATCTTCTCGTCAACACTTCTCATAATATTTTTAGCGCCCTTTCGCCAGGTAACTCACTCAAAAGATTAAGAGATGTATTCAAAAGATATAAACTATTAATCAAAATTTCAAATAAAAACTTGATATTTCAAAACAAGATAGTATACTAATTATTAGTACGCTAATAGTTAGTATGTTAATTATTAGCATACTAATAGAAGATTGACGCAGTCTTTGAAACTACAGATCTTTTCCTTAAATGGGTGGGGAGCGGGGTGAAAGGGCGCTAATAAAGACTCTTTTCCTCACGGGTGGGGAGCGTTTGCTGGATTGTGCAAACGATGTATTTTTGCAGCCTTATGCAAAAAGTTTTTTGCTGCTTCGTGCAAAACGTCTTTTTGTAATTGTTTTAGAATAATTTCCATACCCTCATTTGCTTCGCAAATGACGTATGCAAATGATGTTACGCGAATTTGGGGATCTTAAGGGGTTTACCCCTTAACGTCCGGCGCTAACACCAAGTTTTAGAATTTCTAAAAGCTGCAATCTAACTATAAGAGAAAAGAAGAGGAGAAAAGAAATGAAAGACAAAACACTTTGCACAGAAGATTTCCCTTTTGATGAACTCAATCCATCAACGATCAACGTTGTCCAACAATTCTTTCAAGTAATGAACCTGCAAAGACAGTTAAATTTTAAGATCATGGCAGAAAAAGATGTCTATCCAGGGCAAGGAGTTTGCTTATGGCATATTTCGAAAAATCCTGGAATAAGTCAAATACATCTTGCAAAGCTCATGAATGTTGCTCCTCCAACCGTTTCGTTGATTCTCAAAAGGTTGGAAAAAATGGGGCTCATACTCCGCCAATCCGATCCAAATGACATGCGTACTCTTCAAATCTACTTAACTGAAGCCGGAGAAGAAGAAATAAAAAATTTAAAAACATCCTTTTCAAAGATGGTGAGATACAGCTTTGAAGGGTTATCAGATGAAGAACTCAACACATTTAACGAGTTACTAAAAAAAATATCCAACAACCTATCAAAACATTTACAAAAAGGAGAAGATCAAGGATGAGAACCATACTAAGCAAATATTTAAAACAGTATTATAAAGAAGTAATTTTGACATTGGTTTTACTCACCGTTCAAGCCGTCTCAAACTTATACCTACCAAACTTAAATGCAGACATTATCAACAACGGTGTTGCCAAAGGAGACCTCAATTATATCATACAAGCCGGAGGAAAGATGTTGTTATTTTCCCTATTACTCGTTGGTGCAGCTGTAGGGGCCACATTTTTTGCCTCAAGAATCTCTGCAAAATTTGCGCAGGACTTACGCAGAGATCTTTACTATAAGGTGCTTAGTTTCTCTCAAAACGATATAGACAAATTTGGAACCGCCTCGTTGATAACAAGAAACACGAATGATGTATACCAAATTCAGATGTTGGTATTAATAATGTTGAATGTGATGATCCTTGCACCTATAATTTCAATAGGTGGCGCTATTATGGCTATTCGCCAAGACGTTGTCCTTTCTACTTCCCTTTTAGTGATAATTCCAGTGATGGGAATGGTTGTATTCTTCTTAATGCGTAAGGCAATCCCACTTTTTAGAAGCATGCAAGTAAAGCTCGATAACGTCAACCGTGTTCTGCGAGAAAAATTAATGGGCGTACGCGTCATCAGAGCTTTCGTGAAAGAAAAAAGTGAAGAAAAAAGATTCGATAAAGTTAATGACGACTTAACGCAAACCTCCATAAAAGTAAATAGATTATTAGCATTAGGTATGCCTCTTCTAATGCTCATCATGAACCTTTCAACCGTTAGCATTCTCTGGTTCGGTTCAATGCGAATAGACAGTGGGGCAATGCCAATAGGCAACTTGACAGCCTTCTTAACCTATATAATGGAAATACTCATATCAATAATGATGGCGATGATGATGTTTGTCATGTGGCCTCGTGCAGAAGCATCTGCCGATCGTATCAAAGAGGTATTAGAAACTGAACCTACAATTAATGAACCAGACAATCCTGTTCTTTTAAAAAGTAAAGAAGGTACTGTATCTTTTAAAAATGTGACATTCAAATACGAAGGTGCTGAGAAACCCGTATTAAGAAACATTTCTTTTGAGGCTAAACCAGGCAAAACTACGGCAATTGTAGGTAGTACCGGAAGCGGTAAAAGCACTCTTATAAACTTGATCCCACGCTTTTACGAAGTTACCGATGGGAAGATAGAAATCGACGGTGTAGATATTAGAGAACTGTCGATGGAAAATCTTAGAGACTCCCTAGGTTTTGTACCTCAAAAAGCTTATCTATTCAGTGGAACGATAGCTTCCAATCTAGCATATGGTAAGAAAGATGCAACGGAAGAAGAAATGTGGCATGCTTTAGAAATAGCCCAAGCGAAAGATTTTGTAGAAGAATTACCTGACAAACTACAAGCTCCAGTTGATCAAGGAGGAACGAACTTCTCCGGTGGTCAAAGGCAACGTTTATCGATTGCACGGGCAATTGTCAAAAAACCAAAGATCTATATATTCGACGATAGTTTCTCAGCTTTGGATAATCGAACCGATGCCAACCTTCGAGAAGCCCTAAAGGAAGAGACTAAAAACTCCACAGTTATAATAGTAGCTCAAAGGGTAAGTACCATACTTAATGCAGACTTAATAATCGTTCTAAACGACGATGGAACGATAGAAGGACAAGGAAAACATTCAGAACTTATGCAATCATGTGAAGTCTATAGAGAGCTTGTAAAATCCCAGTTACCAGAGGAGGAAACCGCATGAGTCCCAATAACACAAAAACTTCTAAAAGTTCAACCAATCGACCTATGGGGATGGGAATGGGAAGGCCAGGAGGAGCAACTCCTGGGGAAAAACCAAAAAATTTTTGGGGTTCCTTAAAAAGATTACTTGGATATTTAAAACCTCAATTAGTACCTATTTTGTTCGTTGTTTCTTTTGCCGTTCTTGCTACAATCTTTATGATAACAGCCCCTAAGATAATAGGGAACGCCACCAATGTGTTATTCGAAGGTATAATAAGTAAAAATATGCCTGAAAATATGACAAAAGAAGAAGCTATACAAATGCTTAAACTCTCAGGCAATGATCAAATTGCTGAAATGATTGGGCCAATGAACATAATTCCAGGCCAGGGAGTGGATTATAACAAACTCGTACAAATCTTATTAACCCTCTTGGTAATTTATGGATTATCAGCCCTTTTTAATTGGCTACAGCGATATATGATGGCTGGTGTCTCTCAAAAATCCATCTATCGGCTCAGAAAAGAAGTTGACAACAAACTAGCAAAACTTCCACTTAAATATTTTGACAGTCATTCCCACGGTGATATTCTCAGTAGAGTGACCAACGATATTGATAACATAGGAAGAACGCTTCAACAAACGTTAATACAGATCATAACAGCTACTGTGACTATAATCGGTGTCATCGTTATGATGCTAACGATAAGTCCTTTGCTCACCTTAATAGCCTTGACGCTGATTCCTTTATCTCTAATTGTAACAATGTTCATCGTAAAAAAATCTCAGAAACAATTTGAAACGCAGTGGGACAGCACGGGAAAACTCAACGGTCATGTAGAAGAAACATATTCAGGTCATAACATTGTAAAAGTTTTCAACAAACAAAAAGAAGCTAAAGAAACATTCGACAAAGAAAACACCAGGTTATACCAAGCAAGTTTCAAATCTCAATTCATATCAGGCATAATAAGACCAGCAATAGCCTTTCTAAACAATCTTAACTACGTTGCTGTCAGTGTTATCGGAGGACTCAGAGTAGCAAACGGTCTGATGACACTTGGAGATGTACAGGCGTTCATCCAGTATTCAAGAATGTTTACCCAACCGATAGTTCAAACTGCTAATATTATAAATATTTTACAATCAACTATCGCTTCTGCCGAAAGAGTATTTGAATTCTTAGATGAAGAGGACGAAGTTCCTGATCCAGTCGATCCTGTAGAATTACCTGAAGTAGAAGGAAGAATAGCGTTTGAAAATGTATCTTTCAGTTATGACCCTAACAAACCTTTGATAGAAGGCTTAAACTTAGTTGTTCATCCTGGGGAAAATGTAGCGATAGTTGGACCAACAGGTGCAGGAAAAACAACACTTGTAAACCTTCTAATGAGATTCTACGATGTTACAGATGGAAGAATCACCTTAGACGGTGTTGACATTAGGCAAATGAGAAGATCAGATCTCAGAAAAAACTTTGGTATGGTCCTTCAAGATACCTGGCTTTTTGGAGGCACGATAAAAGAAAACATCGCATACGGTAAAGAAGATGCCTCTGATGAAGAGATCATACAAGCTGCTAAAGCGGCGTATGTAGATCATTTCGTGAGAACATTACCCCATGGTTACGACACAATAATAGATGAAGAAGCTTCGAACCTATCACAAGGTCAAAGACAATTGATAACCATCGCAAGGGCTTTCCTTGCAGACCCCAAAATTTTGATCTTGGATGAGGCAACAAGCTCTGTGGACACGCGTACAGAAACATTAATACAACAAGCTATGGAAAAATTGATGGAAGGGCGAACAAGCTTTGTAATTGCTCATAGATTATCTACAATCAGGAATGCCGACACGATCTTAGTAATGGATCATGGTTCCATTGTCGAAACTGGAAATCACGAAGAACTCATGAAAAATAAAGGCTTTTACTACAATCTCTATATGAGTCAATTTTTGGGAATCGATTTAAAAAAACCAATTAAAGAACCAAAAACATCACAAAAAAATATAGCTTCTGTCAAAAGCTAAACCCTCTCCACCCCAACTAAGTTGGGGTGTGGAATGGATGAAAGTAATAAAATAATTTCCGAAAATACGCCCTAAATGGGCGTTTTTTCAATTAAAAATTGCCAATAATTTCCACTTCGGAATTATATGATGTTATTGATTTTTTCAAATCACATAATGTAGAAATAGTGAGCATAGAAAAGCAAATGGTGAATTTTGAAAAGATATTCATCTCGTATACTAATGGGGATAGGGGAAGACAAAACTAAACTCTGGGCGGGATTTTATTCACTCTTTCCCGCCAACTTTTATTCTAGGGTCAAGAAATCCGTATATTAAATCTAAAATCACTATACCGCCGATGTATAAAAGAGTTGTAAAAGACAAATTCCCCAAAAGAACAGGAATATCATCCTGCTGAATAGCAGCCCAAAAAAGGTTCCCCATTCCAGGCCAATTAAATATACCTTCGAGGATCAATGCCCCAGAAAAAGAATCAAGCACAGATAAAACCGACATTGTTAAGATGGGTGGAGCAGAAGCTCTTAAAGCGTGCCCAAACAAAACTTTTCTTTCAGGAATACCCCTAGCCCTTGCGGAAATTATGAAATCATTCTGCAAATTTGCTAAAACTATATTTCTTGATAAATATGCTCTACCCCAAAAACGAAAAAAAACAAGCGTAGTTAAAGGTAGAATTAAATGATACACAATATCTGCAAATCTTCTTATTAATCCCTCAGGAGGTGGGATGCTGAAAATGCCGCCAGAAGGAAATATAGGTAATTTGAAAGAAAAAAACATAATCATTACCAATCCAACCCACCATGTGGGAAGACCATAAAAAATCATTGTAAGAATGGACGTTGTTTTGTCCATAAATCCTCCTGCTTTTTGAGCCTTTTTTATGCCCAAGTATACACCCAAGAAAATATCTATGATAATAGCCATAGTAAAAAGGAGCATGGTATTAGGTACTCTTTCTAAGATAATTTTAATGACGTCAGTTTCTCCTTTAAAAGATCTTATAGACATAGATTGACCGTAATTAAAAGTGATCGTATCGAACCAATCAGAAAAAATCTCAGGTAATATTGGCCCTTCCAAAAAATAGCTATAGTGGAGTTTAAACATGACGTTGAAAAGTACAGAATACACAAAAATAATAACAAAATAAATCATAACCCCCATTAGCATTCTTTTAAAAGCGTATCTCCAATACATAAATGTAACCACCTTTATATCTTTTCAGTAAAATTAAAAAACCCCACATTTGTGGGGATTTTTCAAACCTTTTCTACTTCCTGATCTATCTCTTTGTACCTGTAACAGGCAACGTAGTGACCGTTTGAATCTTCTACCAACTCTGGATCATCCACGTTCTCAAAACATTTAGGCTGTGCATAAATACACCTTGGATGGAATCTACATCCCTTTGGTATATTTGCAGCAGATGGGATCTCTCCTTTTATCGGTAATTCTTTTATTACGTTTTCTTTTCCAGGTAAAGGTTCTGGTACTGCTTCTATCAAAGCTTTGGTGTATGGATGTAAAGGTCTTTCAATTATTTCGTCAGCATCACCTAACTCAACTATTCTTCCAAGGTACATAACTGCAATTCTATCGCAAAAGTATCTAGCGGTTGATAAGTCATGAGTTATGTATAGATAAGTTAGTCCTAAATCTTGCTGAACATCTTTCATCATGTGGAGAATTTCTGCCCTAGTTGATAAATCGATCATAGAAACTGGTTCATCAGCTATTATGAAATCTGGAGAAAGAACTAAGGTTCTTGCCGTTGCAACTCTTTGCCTTTGCCCTCCACTGAGCATGTGAGGATATCTATCCATGAACTCTTCAGGGGGAGTTAATTTTACTTCATTTAGAACATTTTTTGCTATCTCTTCAATTTCATTAGGATCTTTGGTTTTGTTATGAATGATCAAAGGTTCCGCCAAAACATCTCTCACTCTAAACCTTGGATTCATCGAAGAGTAAGGGTCTTGAAAAATCATTTGCACATCTTCTTTATACTTCTTAATTTCGTCAGTGGAAGACAAAGAAGTAACATCTCCACCCTTAAATATTATTTGACCCTCTGTTGGTTCTTCTAATTTCATTAATAATCTACCCGTAGTTGATTTTCCGCAACCAGATTCTCCAATTAAACCAAATATTTCTCCCTTTCTTATATCAAAACTTACATTATCCACCGCTCTAACCCATCTTCGTTTCCCTTGAAACACTTCTGAAACGGTTCTTCGCAAGGGAAACCACTTTTTTAAATTTTTTACAGTCATTATGATTTCATCGTTCATCAAAACACCTCCAACAAGCTGCAAAATGTCCGGGTTCAATTTCTTTTAAAGGTGGTTCTTCTACTGTACATCTATCGAAAGCAACCGGACAACGCTCATGGAATCGACATCCACTGGGTGGATTGAGCAAATCAGGTGGTACACCAGGTATAAAGGCTAATTCTTCAACTTTTTTATGTAAACGAGGTGTAGCTCCCAGCAAACCTTTTGTATACGGATGTGCTGGTCCCTGGGGACCATAAATATGATGATTTTCTCCTATTTCAGCTATCTTACCTGCATACATCACCATTATCCTGTCCGCTACTTCCGCTTCAGTAGCTAAATCATGGGTTATAAAGATAAAAGACAAATTAAGATCCTTTTTTAGCCTTTTCAGAAGATTTATTATTTGAGCTTGAACGATAACATCTAACGCCGTAGTAGGCTCATCGGCAATAACTACTTTAGGCTCTAAAAACAACGCCGTTGCGATTACAACACGTTGTTTCATACCTCCAGATAATTCATGAGGATATCTCTTCAAAATATCCTCTGATAAACCCACCTGGTTTAAATATTTTTTAATTATAGCCAGAGCCTTTTCTTCTTCCATTTCCCTGTGAGTTTGAAGGGTTTCCATCATCTGTTTTTTAATGGTGTAAACCGGTGTCAAACTATTCATAGCCCCTTGAAAAACCATAGAAATCTTTTCCCATCTAACTCTCTTACGTAAAACAGATTCTTTTAAAGGGACTATATTTTCACCATCTATATTAATCTCTCCACTTACGATTTTGCCTGGAGGGCTGGGCATTCTCAAAAGACCCATGCCCAAAGTTGTTTTACCACATCCAGACTCTCCAACAAGACCTAAGGTTTCCCCCTCTCTGAGAGAGAAACTTACATCGTCCAATCCTTTTACCACACCTTTTCTTGTATAATAATACACTTTTAAATTTTTAACATTTAGAATTTCATTCATTCATATCTACCTCGTTCTCAATTTTGGATTTAAGATGGTGTCCATTGCAAAACCTAAAAAGGCAAAAGTCATACCTACTAAAGCGATAGCAATTCCAGGAGGTACAACCCACCACCAAAGACCGTTTGTTACGGCTCCACCGTTCATGGCATCGTGGAGAATCTGCCCCCAAGTAACTATGGTGGCATCTCCCAAACCAAGCAAACTAACGGTTGCCTCGTAAAGAATAGCGCTTGGAACATTGAGTGCCATACTTGCAAAGGCGTATGGAATCAAGATCGGAACCATATGTCTGAAAATTATTCTTCTATGTGAAGCGCCTAGAGCTTTTGCAGCTTCAACATATGTTTCTTCCTTTATTTGCAAAGCCATACTTCTTACTGTTTTAACAGGGCCTACCCAAAAAAACAAACTCATCATAAGAATAAGGCTCCAAATAGAGGGCTTAAATATTGCCGATAAAACAATTAAAACAGGAAGAAGCGGTATGTTGATGAATATTTCCCAGATTCTTTGCATTATAGAATCAACTATACCACCATAATATGCAGAAACAACTCCATAAACTACGCCTACTGACACTGAAATAGCAGATGTCATAAGCCCTATGAACAAAGCCCACTTAATGCCTGCTACCAATCCACTCCAAACATCTCTTTTAGAGTTATCTGTACCTAGTAAACCAGAAACACTTCCAGAAACAACTAACCTTGTATCTTGTATAGTAGTATCCTCAGTCATCTTTATTAAATTAATATTTAACTTATAAGTCCCATTTAATGGAGTTGGATTTGAAAAAAGCTCACCGTTGGCTTGTGAAAAAAGTACAGTATTTACGTCAACCCTTGGCGGTAAATTTTGTACATATCTTCTAGCAAAACTTTGAACGTTGTTATTTGCTTCATTAATAATCGATATTCTAAAGTCTTTTTCAGTATTCGAACTGAAACTTTTGTTTACCAAATTGATTTTATTACCATCTGGACGTTCCAACACAATATTCATACTAAAGTTGCCTTTAAAGGTCCCTCTATAAATTAAATCAACAGGGGGAACATCATAACCATACTCATATTCTATAACTGAACTTTGCATAGTTATTGGACCAGAAATATTTTGTTCTGTATATTCTAAATCCTCAATATATTCAGTCGGTGTATAATCTTTTTGAGAAAACCAATTTATCCAAACGGGAGGAACGCTTCGTGGGTTATCTTCCCAATATGTAATATCCCTCCACCTTGTAGAAGCTTCGGGAAACGGGATTAAAAATTGTTCAAAAACGACTAAAAATACAAAAAGGAGTAAAAGAATAATTCCAGCTATACCAAATTTAACTTGCTTAAACTCATCCCAAAAATCTTTTAATTGCTTAGCAACACGATTTGTTTTATTCTTTGTTTTATTCACGCTTTCCCACCAACTTTTATTCTAGGGTCTAAGAAACCGTATATCAAATCCAAAACCACGATACCAGAAATGTATATAAGCGTTGTTATGGAAAGGTTACCCAAAAGAACAGGGATATCGTTCATTTGAACCGCTGCCCAATAAAGGTTACCCATTCCAGGCCAACTAAATATACCTTCAAACACAAGAGCGCCAGAAAAAGAAGCTAACAGCGATAAAAGTGACATAGTTAAAATGGGAGGAGCAGAGGTTCTTAGAGCATGACCATATAAAACAGACCTTTCAGGAATCCCTCTTGCCCTTGCGGACATAATAAAATCCTCTTGAAGATTTCCTAGAACTATATTCCTTGTTAAATAAGCCCTTCCCCAGAAACCTATGAAAACTAGGGTAATTATAGGTAAAGCCATATGGTATAAAGTATCAAGTAATCTTCCAAAAAAGGTCGTTGGAGGAGGGACACTGTTCATACCTCCTGATGGGAAAATAGGTATTGCAAAAGCGAATAACATAATCATAACCATTCCAAACCACCAAGATGGTAGACCATATACCCCCATAGTGATTATAGAAGTAGTCTTATCCATCATCTTTCCAGCTTTCTGAGCCTTTCTTATGCCTAACCATACCCCTATTAGTATATCAATAATTATCGCGGTAGTAAACAACATCAAGGTATTAGGAATTCTTTCTAAAACTATTTTAAGAACGTCTGTTTCACCTTCAAAAGACCTCATCACAGTTGAGTTCCCATAATTGAAAGTCAACGTATCTATAGCCCTCCAAAAAATTCTGGAAAGTATAGGGTCATCTAAGTGGTACAATTGACGAAGCTCGCTGATCCTTCTCTGCCTGTATTCTACCAAATATTCAGGATCTGTTCCTACCTGTGACATTTTCATCATTTCACCGTTTACTTGCTCAACTATTTGACTATTTAACGTCTGATCCATGACCGTGTTAAATAAGGCTGAATATATGAAAATGACCACAACGTAGATAACAACACCCATCAATATTCTTCGAACAGCATATCTCCAATACATACGGTTAATCACCTCTGTATATAGTTCAACTTTTCTAAAAATAGGCTCCCATAAGGGAGCCCTTAAACTCTAAAATGACTTTTTGGAAGATTAATACACAACGATAGTTGTTGAATAAGTAGATGGAATTGCTCCTTCCGACCTTGCAGTTACTACAACCGCATAAGTACCAGGTTCTAATGTATTGAGCACGTCTCCAGGTATAGTTGCAACAAATGTTCCAGCTGTTTCTACGTCAGCCTTGAAAGTTTTTGGACCCTCCGGTGTGATCAATGAAACTTCCACGTCCCCTTGAGGAGCTGGGGAATATGTATCGTATGGATAAAGAACTTCAGATACATAGATGGTAACCGGTAGGTCTAACCCTCTTATAGCAGCAAAAGCAAGCTCTATACTATCAACGTTAAGTCTGACGGTTTCAAAGTATTCGTTCCAGTATCCACGTTCGAACGGGTATCTCTCATCTCTAACAGCAGTTAATTCAACAAAACGTGCACTTGGATCATATTGGGTCATCTTGAAAGGACCGTTCCCTATATAAGCATGGTTGTATTCATTAACAAAATCAAGTGCAGTTTGATATCTTTCAACAGCTTCGTAAGGTGTAATCATATCTTCAATGTAAACTGGTACGTACCTTTCATCGATCATCTTTTGAAGTTCTGCTTTAATATCGTTAACGGTTACAGGCTCAAGTACATCAACTTCGTAGATGTTTCCACCTGCTGCAGTTGATGAGAATGTGTATTCTCTTCCTGATACTCCTCCATGTTCAACCAATCTTGTCAAAGCTTCAACTATTTCCCAAGAAACACCTATTGGTTGTCCTGACATTGAGACTGACCAGCCAGGTGCTCCCCAAGAAGCTAAGTACATATCATCAACTGGGAAGTTGTAATTAAACCATACCGTTATTGAACCATCTTCATTTACTTTTCTTGCAACCTCAACTTCTAATCCGGGCATTGCCGAAGCTGAATAAGTCGCATCGTACCTTGAATCACCTTGTCCAGAATCAACTGAAAGGTCCCAAATATATAAAGGTTGATACATATAATCTACCAAGCTTTCAGATATTTCGTGATTCCAAACGCCGTATATTATATCGTAAGTACAAACACTGATAGATGTAACACCTGGTCCTACAGGTACCCATTTTTTACTGTCAGGATCAACTCTAAGAGCATCCTCGGGAACCTCTATTAAACCAACCATCTCACCGTTTGAATCAATTTCAAATTTGGTATCCAACGTATCCATCCTTGGAACAACTTTTGCAGGTGTAAGATCAGCTGAGGCTGGACTTTCAAACATCCCGTAGTCGTACATGTTCGATGCAACGTTTATGGAATACATATCGTTGAATCCATCTGTTCCTATTGGATCCCAGGCACCCATGAACAAAGATCCTTGGGCAGAGAATTGAGTGACTCTTAAAATTCTATCAACCGTATCCGCTGTTAAAATCGACCACTGATTGAGTCCATCTCCAAGCCCATATACCATTCGTCTGTTGAATCGATCTTCGTTGGCAACATAGAAGTCTTCTTGATAAGTCAGATATATTCTAACGGAATCTCTTATACCTAGTTCAGTTGCCCTCAGAATCATATCCCAATACTCTTCTTCTGTTGCAAAATTCCCTGAATAAACCTTTTGAGTTAGCTCATCGATCTCATCTTGTTCATAATTCCAAAATGTTGGCTCTTGACCTCCTGGCATATTAGCATACCAAGGTGCATACATTTGGGCAACAATGTGGTGCCAGTACTTTCTCGTAGCACCTGCACCCCAGCCTTCTGTGTACATATGCCATTGTAAGTCTGCAGGGTTTGAGTAATAAGCGATATCCACTGCTGCATATCTGTCTATTTCTAACCTTTCAACCTTTATACCAGCTTTTTCAATTTGATCGGCTATGTATCTACCTGCGGGCAACCTTCCTGTAGGATCATCTACACGAATTAAGAACTTCAATGTCACTGGTTGTCCATCAAAAGTCCACCATTGACCGTCTTTTACCAACCTTCCCTTATTTTCAGGCAAATTGGCAGCTTCATTCATAGCGTTTTCTATCATTTCAAGGGCTAGCTCTTGGTTACCTTCTGGAGTAAAACCCATATTTGCAGTTATATCAATGTAAGGTTGGGTCCCAGGTTGTCCGGGGGTTGCCATCGTATACATTACTCCACCTGCACCTTGAAGAATCTCGTCGACTAAATACTGTCGATTAATTAGGAAATTCAAAGCAAACCTTACTTCTTGAATCGCCAACGGGTTAAAATACTCAACACCATCGACATTCACCGTATACGGAGGTTCGTTTGGTATAGGATTGAGCAATAAAGACCATGAACCCGATGGAATGTTATAAATATCTAAGTTTTCAAGCACTGATTGGGGCAGAGAATTAATCACTGGAGCCCCCACACCGTATAAAAAGACATCTACGTTTCCAGCTGCGACATCTTGTATTGCGACGTCTTGTTGCATTCTCACATCGAAATACACCTTATCCGGCATAGGTCCCTGTTCTGCTAATGCAAAAGCAGAAATCAAAACAAACGTAACCAACAAAAAAGTTGCTACTTTTCTCATATTACCCCTCCTTTAAGATTTATAAAATCCTAATTGAAACCAACTTACCAACAACAAAACCAAAACTTAAAATTATATTATTACTACTTAACAATATTTTCTTTACCATATATAATTATAGTCAAGTTTACAGAGTTTGTCAAGTTAGAAAAAACTAATTAACAATAATCTAAGGTATTTATTGCCAATTATTCCCGAATAATGAAAAAAATTTCAATAATGCTAACTTTTTCAAATTTTCACTAAATTTCTTACCTTTTACAGAAAAATACAAACCAAATACCATAATAAAAAGCCCCACAAAATACGTGGGGTTTATATTAATTATAGAATTACAAGCCTAAGGCTCGTGGATCCAACGCATCTCTTATGGCGTCTCCAAACAAATTGAAGGCTAGAACCGTTATAATGATAAACAATCCTGGTAAAAGTACCCAAGGGTAACTGGTTAAAACTTGGATATCCTGAGCCTGGGAAAGCATCAAGCCCCACGAGGCTCCAGGTTCGGTTACTCCCACACCTAAGAAACTGAGACTAGCCTCACCTAAAATATATCCCGGTATAGATAACGTCGCAGAAACGATTACGTAGGTATAGGTATTTGGTAACAAATGGTTCCATATCACTTTTCTTGGAGGATATCCTAAAGCTATAGCCGCTTGAACAAACTCTGTTTGTTTCAAACCCATAGTCATTCCTCTTATAACCCTTGTCATACCAGGCCAGCCAATAAAAGACAAGATTACAACTATCAGAAGATACCGAATCTCTGGTGAGATACCTGTAGGCAACACAGCACTTAAAGTTAATATCAAATAAAGGCTAGGGATTGACATCAATATTTCCGTAAACCTCATAGTCACTTCGTCCACCCATCCTCCAAAGTATCCTGCCAAACCGCCTAAAAAGATACCTATTGTAAATGTTAATAATATTCCAATCAACCCTATAGAAAGAGAGATACGGGAAGCAAAGAATATCCTACTGAAAATATCCCTTCCATATTGGTCTGATCCCCATACATACAGTATCCCATCGTTTGAAAAATAATCTGATAACGAAGGTAATTTTGGTTTTTCAACTCCAAATAAATGTAAATTGGTTGGGAAAAGCCCTAAAAGCTTGTAATCCCAAGAATGAATAAAAAATTCAATAGGATAATTTTTTAAATTAACCGCTTGCAAATCTGAAGGGGTCAATACAACAGGTAAAAAATCAAAATAGACATATATCTCTTCCAAAGTCGCAAAAGTATCTATGCTAATAATTTCTTGATTTCTTATTTTAGGAGCGTATCTATAATCACTTTTGTAAGTATTAATTGCCATACTTCTGTTATCTTCGTTAACAACAATCGTCTCTCCACTCAGAAGTTTTGAAAAATTAACGTCATAAAGGCCATCTTCAAATGAAACTGGACCATTTAAGTTCTCTTCTTTTGTAAAATAAGATAAAGGAATCAAAGTCTGATCATATTTACGATTGGTTGATAATTCAATATATTCTCCATCTGCAGTTTTCGCCATGATAGTATTCTTAAATGTATAAGTAATATCTGAAACTGTTGCATTGTAGGTTGGATTGTATTCACCCAATTCAAAGGTAATTAACTCACCCGTTTCGGGATCCCTCGCCTTAATTACATCCAAATGGGTTGCTTCCACGTAATTACTTTGGTATGTTATTGGATCTCTCTCACTCATATACAGGTAAGTGTGAGGTCCGACTCTTTCACCTGTGAATAAATCCTTTCTATAAATCGTAGAAGGAGGGGCAAATCTATACTGAATATGGTTATTAAATGGATTCATTGGAGAGACAAAATCTGCAAATATAGCAAGTAAATATAAAATGATCAACACAACAAGTGATATCATTCCCAATTTGTGCCTTCTTAATGCCCTCCAAATAAGTGCAGGCGTTGACATGAATTCTCGCTCAAAAAGTTCTTCATCGTTTTGTGTGTTTTGGGGTGTGTTCTTCAAATTATCCTTCTGCTTTTTTCTCACTTAAAAATCCCTCCAATTTAAGCACTCATTCTTAATCTGACACGAGGATCAGATGCAGCAAGTAAGATATCAGCGATCAAATTACCAGTAATTAGTAGAATACCTTGCAAAAACAAATTTGCCATTACCAGGTAAATATCTTGCTGGAAGATCGCATCTCTCATCAAAGTTCCTAAACCTGGCCATGAAAACACATATTCCGTTATCAACGCACCACCCAATATCGAAGATAAACTGAATCCCAATGAGGTAATTACAGGATTGATAGCGTTTCTCAACGTATGCTTGTATATGACAACGTCTGAAGGCATCCCCTTTGCTCTTGCAAACTCTGCATAATCTTGGTTCATCTCATCTAAGATCTGCCCTCTCATAACGCGCATAGTTCCAGCAAGAGATGCCGTTCCCAATGTAACTACAGGGCCAGCAACATGCCAGAAGAAATCACCTATCTGTTTGTACCAGGGGAAATTAGCAAATTCTCGTGATAACATCCCCCCGATTGGAAATATTCCAGTATTTGCAGCCCACATTAACCATAATAACGCGAAAAAGAAGTTTGGAATAGAAAGACCTATCAACCCAAGAGTTGAAAGAGCTTGGTCAGTAAATTTGTATTGGTGAAGCGCTGCTGTTATTCCTAAAGGTATACCAATCCCCCAGGTAAATATAAAAGTTGTCACTCCCAATAAAAGTGTGGCTTCAAGTCTTCTCAACATCACTTGCCAAACATCTATTTTATAAACAAAAGAGTAACCCCAATCTCCCTTCATAATGTTTCCTAACCACAAGAAATACTGGGTTACAGGATTTTTATCCAATCCATACAATCTCTCTAATTCTTGAATCTGTTCGCGACTGATATTGGGATTTACTCTATATGTATCCAAAAAATCACCAGGTGCCAACTGCATTACAAAAAACGAGATAACCGATACTCCTAACAACACAGGTATAGCAAGAATAAGCCTTCTAATTATATATTTGAGCAAGATCACGAAGCCTCCCTACTATGATTTTAAAAAGGCAGAAGGTTTCCCTTCCGCCCTTTTTTAATAAACCTAAAAATTACTGTTCTTTCCAGGCGTACTCAATTTTCCACAGACCTGGTGAGTAGGAATAACCGTAAGGGTTGATCGTTCCATATTTTTCTACAGGATACAAATGCAACGTATTTTTATGTATGTTCAAGTAATTCTGTGAAATTGTGTAAACTAAGATCTGATTTTCCGCAACCAACATTTGCCATTCGTCCCAAAGCTCTTGGAGCTCATCTTTATCCAAAATCGAACGCTGAACTCTCATAATCTCATCAATTCTTTGCTCAGCAGGGTGTGCCCAATATTCATCTGGATCAACCCATTCCATAACTTCAGGAGACCAGTTCCAGAAGTGTAACCCACCATCTAACAACCAAACGTTTGTACCCCATCCAGGATCGTCTCCTCCAACTAATCCAATGATAATTGCATCCCAGTTAGCTGAGTACATTTTTTGAACCACTGCGTTGAATTGCATTGGCCTGTAATTAACTTTGATTCCAAGTTTCCCTAAGGAATCAACTAAAATAACAGCAATTTCGTTTCTCATCACGTTTTCACCATTGGTGTTCAATTCAAACTCAACAACGTTTCCATCCCAATCGACTAACTCGCCTTTCTCATTCCAACTAAAACCTGCTTCTCTTAAAAGTCTCTGGGCTGTAACAAGTGAATATCTGAATCCTAACTCCTCAATTTCAGGATTGTAGAAAGCTGAAGAATTAGTTCTTGGACCATAGCAAGGTACCCCTAAACCGTTGTAAAGTGTTTCTATAAGAGTTTGTTTATCAAAGGCATATGCTACAGCTTTTCTGAAATTATCGTTTCTGAACCATGCCCTATGAACAGGATCGGCTGCGTTGAAATTGAAAGCTATAAAGTTTGACCCGGCAGTAGCTGGACCTACTATTACATTCCAACCTTTTTCCTCGGCTTGAGCTCTCAAAGCTGGGAAATCCTTAGCTTGAGGACCGTGCATATCTATTTCTCCTGCCTCGAATCTTAATCTTTCAACATTAGTATCTGTCACTATTTCGAAGACAATTCTATCTAAGTAAGGAAGTTGGACCCCGTCTTTTGACTTTTCAAAGTAGTATGGGTTTCTTTCCAAAACTACCCTGACGCCTTCAGTGTACTCTGTAACTTTAAAAGGTCCGCCAACTACTATTTGATCAACTTGTTCTACCGTCCAAGTGGACTGGAAGGTTTCTGCATCCGTTACTTTATCCTCTAAAGCGTGTTTAGGCATTATGGCGAATCCACCGACTGTTTCAAGTCCAAATCTGAATACTGTAGGATATTTGAACATTATTCTATTACCTTCGACAGTCAATTCTGGAAGATTACCTTCAGCGTCCATATAAACATCGTTACCATCTGCGGTTAAATCTGGGACTATTATCTTCTCCCATGTGAAAACTACATCGTCGACGGTTAGTGGGTGACCATCGGACCATTTAACCCCTTCTCTCATCTCAAACCAGTAAAGTGTGCCTCCATCTGCTGTACGCTCAACACCCCAATCCTTTGCAAGCGATGGTTGTGTTGGTTGGCCATAAAAATCGCTGCTGAGTAACGATACACCACCTTGATTGATGATGATAGAAGATGATGTCTCTTGAGCCCAGTAAGTATTTAGAGTTTTTGGGCCAGAAGTTGTAGCAAGGTATAAGGTTCCACCCTTTTGACCACCTTCTACATCGGCGATAAGCCACTCGGGGTTGTAAGCTTCTTGCGCAAAAATCGTCAAAGCGCTTAAAGCCACTACTAAAAGTACCAACAACTTTCTCATGTGAATCCCTCCTTTAAGTTATTTTACCAACTTACCCTCTTTTTCTTGTGATAAACCTCTATCTCTATCCTCTTTGTATAAGAAACAAGCAACATAATGGTTTTCGTTTATTTTATAGTATTCAGGGTAATCTTTTTTACATATATCCATAGCGTAGGGACATCTTGGGTTGAAAAAGCATCCCTTAGGCCTATTAACTGGACTTGGTACTTGACCTTTAACCAAAAACTTTTTTCTATCTCTTCGTTTTCTTGGATCTGGAAGAGGAGCGGCATTTAGCAAAGCTTGTGAATATGGATGTAACGTTCTATCGAATATTTCTGAACCGTCTCCAAACTCAACTAATCTTCCAAGGTACATAACACCAACATGGTTTGAAATAAACCTAACAACCCCTAAATCATGAGAAATAAAGAGATATCCAACGTTGAACTCACTCTGTAAAGTCTTTAAAAGATTGATTATCTGTGCCTGTACTGAAACATCTAACGCAGAAGTAGGTTCATCCAAGATAATCAACTTTGGGTCTAAAATAATCGCACGTGCTACGGCAATCCTCTGTCTTTGCCCACCAGAAAATTGATGAGGATATCTGTCAGCATGGTAAGGTTTCAAACCGACTTTTTTCAACATATCAAGGGCGATATTTTTTGCCTCTATTTTATTTTTTGCCATCTTGTGAAACAACAGTGGTTCAATCAACGTCTGTCCTACAGTCATTCTTGGATTCAAAGAAGATGTAGGATCCTGAAACACTATTTGAACATTTCTTCTAAAATCCGCTCTTTTTCTATCAATATCTTTAAACATATAATCAAAAAATTTTTCTTTTCCATTATCGTAGTAATATTGTATATACTTTCTCTCTTCTTCTTCAAGATTTTCAAGAACCTTCTCTTTGCTCCCTAACTCTTTTTCTAGTTCATGAGCGTATTCGATGTATTCCCTTTCCAAATACTTTGCTCCAGCTCTTTTATTCATAAAATAATGAGAAGTTTCTTCTCCGTTTAAAAAAATCTTCCCCGAAGTAGGATCTTCCAATCTCAAAATCGTTTTACCAATCGTGGTCTTTCCACAACCTGACTCTCCAACCAATCCATAAGTTTCATTTATATCTAAGTCCAAATTGACCCCATCCACTGCTTTAATGTATCCGACCGTTCTATCTATCAAAAACCCCTGTTTAATTGGAAAATACTTTTTCAGATTACGGATTTTTAAAAGCATCAAAGAGCCTCCTTCTTATCAATCACATCGTCATAATGAACAGGAGTAGTATCAGATATAGGATTAAAACATCTTATGTAATGATTTTCTTCAACTTCTGTTAACTCGGGCCATTCTTTCCTACACTTATCAGTGGCATATGGACATCTTGGCAAAAAAGGACACAATGGTGGAGGATCCAGCATAACAGGAGGTTGACCTTTTATCGGGTTCAATAGATCCACCTTTATATCGTGCCTTGGTATACAGGAAAGCAGAGCATGGGTATATGGATGCCTAGGTTTTTCAAAAAGTGTATAAATATCTGTCATTTCCATCTGTGTTCCACCATACATTACGATAACCTTATCGGCAACCTCAGCAATTACAGAGAGGTCATGAGTTATGTATATCATTCCCATATCATACTCTTTTTGCAAATCTTTCATCAACTCTAAAATTTGGGCTTGAATAGTAACATCCAAAGCGGTGGTAGGTTCATCGGCGATTAAAATTTCTGGATTGCAAGAAAGCCCTATTGCTATTACTACCCTTTGCCTTTGACCACCTGAAAACTGAAAGGGATAGTCATCGATCCTTTCAGCTGGGTTGGCAATCCCTACATCATCTAAAAGTTTTATAGCCCTTTCCCTTGCTTCTTCTATGGACACATTTTGGTGAAAAACAATAGTTTCAATCATTTGATCAGCTATTGTAAACATTGGGTTCAAAGAAGACATTGGATCCTGAAAGACCATTCCTATATGTTTTCCTCTTATCCTTGTAAAATCTTTCTGTTTTAATTTTGCCAGATCAACGAACTCTTCCTTACCGTCTTTACTGAATTCGTTTGTTTTAAATAATATCTGACTCTCTTTGGTAATGTAACCAGGGCTTTTAATCATCCCCATTACAGACTTCATGGCTACACTTTTTCCCGATCCTGTTTCACCAACGATTCCTAAAGTTTCATTTTTACTCAAAGTGAAAGAAAGTTGATTAACAGCTTTAACCGTTCCTTCAGCTACGGGAAAGTGGGTACTCATGTTTCTAACGTCTAAGATGATATCATTCAATATATTCACCTCATAGCATAATTAATCTTTAATTCTATTTCATATTATAATAAATATTAACCTTGATTGTCAAGTAGAAAAAAACTAATTAACAATAGTCTACAGAATTTATTGCAGATTATTCCCGAATAATGAAAAAAATTTCAATAATGCTAACTTATCTAAATTTTTGTGCAAAAAGTTTCATGACTCGTTGTTCAATAATTCTTCTTATCTTTCCAGAGATCTTTTAATCGTTCTTTTATGCGTTTTTCAATACCGATTTCCTTTGGCGTGAAAAATTGGGTACTTTCAAAACCTTCTGGCATGTAACTTTCTCTAACGAAACCTCCGTAATCGTGAGGATACTTGTACCCTTCTCCAAAGCCTTGTTTTTCCATTCTTTTATTCAAAGGATTTATCAATTTAGGGGGAATCTCGAAATTATTTTGGCTTATAAACTCTTTGGCTTTAGCGTAGGCTAGGTATGCTGAATTGGATTTTGGCGATGAACACAGATAAATTGTAGCTTCAGATAACGGAAGGTAACATTCGGGGTAACCAACATGTTCAGTAGCTATCATAGCTGATACGGCTATATTTAAGGCGTTAGGATCAGCCAAACCAACATCCTCGGCAGATAAAATAACCATCCTTCTTGCTATATACATCGGGTCCTCACCGCTTTCAAGCATATAAGCAAGGTATAACAAAGCCGCATCCACATCGCTACCCCTCATACTTTTTATATATGCAGAAATGAAGCTGTATTTTGCGTTTTTATCGTAAGTTAGCCGATATCCGGTAAAATCTTTCAGAAATTCTAAATCAATTGAATTTATCCCAGCTTCATTTGCAGTCTCTATTAGATTCATTATCCTTCGGATATCATTTCCAGCATATTCTATGAGTACTTTACGTGCGTCTTTTGTAATTTTTAAATCTTTGTAATAATCCTCTATTTGTTGGAATAATTTTTCATAATCGTCAGTAATCAGTTCTTTAGTTTTAAAAACTAATACCCTCGATAACAAAGCGGGGTTGACACTAATAGCCGGATTTTCTGTTGTCGCCCCTATAAGAGTTAATTCTCCCGTTTCAACACTTAAAAGTAAGGTATCTTGCTCGGCTTTATTCAATCGATGTATTTCGTCGACAAATAATAATTTAGGTTTTGTAAAAAGATTATTTTTTTGCTCTATTATATCCTTTATTTTTTTCTTTCCTTCTATTGCACCTGAAATAGAAAAAACATCGTAATAATCTTTAATCTCGTTTATTAAAGCCCTTACAATCGTAGACTTACCACTTCCAGGTTCCCCATATATAATGAATGACCTAACCCTTTTATTCTTTATCCAGGTTTTAAGAATTTCTTTCAACTTTTCGTTACCCAATACCTCGTCAACCTTTTTTGGTCTAATTATCTCATAAAGAGGTTGTGTACCACTCAATAGTGTTTTCCACCCCTTTTTCTAAATCGTAATTAGGCTCCCATCCTAAAATACTTTTTGCCTTCGCATTCGAAAGTAAGCTTATCTTCACATCCCCATCTCTTTCTGGCTTATAAACTGGGGCATTCTCATACCCTGTTTTCCTTTTCATCACTTCAAAAAGCTCGTTTACAGTTGTCTTCTTATTGGTTGAGATATTTATCGTCTCTTTATCAGCTTTATTTATTGATAAAAAGTCGGCTTCAACGACATCAAAAACATGTACAAAATCTCGTACCTGTTCTCCATCACCGTAAATAACTATTTCTTTTTTCTCAACCATATTTTGTGTAAAGATTGCAACTACCCCGGCTTCTCCTTTTGGAGTTTGTTTGGGACCATATACGTTCGCATATCTCAATATAGTGTAATTCAGATCATATTGGAGTGAATAAAATTCGATGTATTTTTCGCAAGCAAGTTTTGAAATGGCATACGGACTAATAGGATGTGGACAATAATCTTCTGAAGTGGGAATAGGAGCGTTATCACCGTAAATAGCCCCGCCTGTAGAAGAAAATATGAACTTTTTTATGCCGTACTTAACGGATAATTTTAACAAATTCAAAGTACCCATCACATTGATTTCTGCGTCCCAGTTTGGGTCTTTAACAGAATCGGGAACAGAGATCTGCGCCGCCAAATGAAAAACATAATCGAAATTGTGGGTTTCAAATATTTTCTCCAAAACATTATAATCTCTAATATCTTGTTGATAAAAAAGAGCCAAAGGTGACAAGAATTCTACGTTTCCTGTGGAAAGATTATCGATAACAACTACGGAATGGCCTTCTTTCATCAATCTATCAACTAAGTTTGAACCTATGAAACCTGCACCTCCAGTAACGAGGATTCGATATTTGTTTTTATCAACCATATTTTTTACCTCCTAACATTAAGGGGCAAGCCCCTTAAGAACCCCAAAACCTAATTTTGTTTTAATAAATTTTTTTGCACAAGGCTGCAAAAGGGCAAACCCCTTAAGAACCCCAAAACCTAATTTTGTTTTAATAAATTTTTTGCACAAGGCTGCAAAAGGGCAAGCCCCTTAAGAACCCCAAAACCTAATTTTTTTTTTTAATAAATTTTTTTGCACAAGGCTGCAAAAGGGCAAGCCCCTTAAGAACCCCAAAACCTAATTTTGTTTTAATAAATTTTTTTGCACAAGGCTGCAAAAAACATTGTTTGCACAGTGACGCAAACAGGGCTTTGCCCTGTAACCCTCTCAAAGTCTTATTTAGCGCCCCTCCGCCCCGCAGCCCGCCCATAAGGAAAGAAGTTGGTGGCTTTGCCCTGTGACCTTGTGTTATATTTATTATAACACTCTATAACCTCAAATGTATTTTTGAAATTTAAATAGATTATAGTAAAAAATCTGCAAACATATGCGACTTTTATGTTATAATTAATTTTAGGCCTTTTGAGCCTTCCTAAATTTTTAAAAGAGGTGAGTAATTTTGGCTGAATATGAAATCTTCAATCCCAACGAAGAATTTAACGACGAAGGTAACAATCATGAAGGTCACAGATGGCGCAATATAATCATTATTGCCGTTATCATAGCGATTGGTATTTACCTTTTAACCGGTGTTTATCAGGTAGGACCTTCTGAAGTAGCATTAGTCAAAACGTTCGGTGAATACAAATCCACCGCAGGACCAGGCTTACACATTCATCTACCCTACCCTATTCAATCGCATGTTATAGTGGATGTAAGAACAATAAATAAAGTTGAACTAGGCTTTAGAACTACCAGCACCGGAAGAACCCCCACATACAGCACATACACTGATGAAGCAGAGATGATCACTGGAGATCAAAATATAATTAGCATAGAAGCGGTGGTTCAGTATAGGGTAAACGATCCTGTAGCATATGCCTTCAATGTAATTCAGGGGTACGACTTAGTTAAATCTACCTCTGAAAGCGTACTTAGAGAACGTGTTGCTCTGTCAGATTTAGAAAATGTCTTGACTACAGAGAGAGATCAAATAGCCATGGAAACAGCTGAAAGAGTTCAGTCCATACTGGACAGTTACAACTCCGGTATTCTCATACAAAACGTTTATCTCCAAGCAGTAACCCCACCAGAACCTGTGGTTCCTGCTTTCGATGATGTGAACAACGCACGTCAAGACCAACAAACAGCAATAAACGAAGCTCAAAGGTACGGCAATGACATCATTCCAAGAGCCGAAGGAGAAGCCCAAAGAATCTTAAACGATGCACAAGCTTACGCATATGAACAAGTTGCAAAGGCAACAGGAGAAGCGGAAAGGTTCAAAGCTTTACTGGAAGAATACCAAAACTCAGAAGACATTACTAGAAAAAGGTTAATATTAGACTCTGTACAACAAATGATTAAAAATTCAAAGATACAAGTAGTATCTGAAGAAGGAAACACCTTGAACTTCTTGGATTTAAGCGAAATTATTGGTGGTGATACACTTTGAAAAATACAACGCTATGGGCAGTAGTTATAATCGTAGCTTTTTTTGTAATTCTATTTAGTTTTACGGCTTTCTACATCGTTGATCAAACTCAACAGGCAATAGTACTTAGATTTGGGAATATTATAAGCATAAAAACAGAACCAGGGATTTATGTAAAAACTCCTTTTATAGACAACGTAGTAAAATTGGAGAAAAGAATCATGATCTATGACATACCTGTGGAAAGAGTAATAACTTCCGACAGAAGAACTATTTTAGCCGATACATATGCAATTTGGAGGATAGAAGATCCTCAAAAGTTCATTGAAACACTGAGGACCGTAGAAGTTGCGAAGACAAGAATCGACGACATAGTTTATTCACATGCAAGAGATGTTATAGGAAATTACACATTCCCTGAGGTTCTTTCAATAGAAAGGCTGGCAATCTTGGAGGAAATTAAAAATCGCAGTGAGGCATCGCTCGAAGATTTTGGAATAAATGTAGTAGACGTAAGGCTCAAAAGAACCGATCTTCCTCAAGAGAACACCGAAGCTGTATACGAAAGAATGAAAAGTGAAAGATACGCTATGGCTGCTCAATTAAGAGCTGAAGGAGAAAAAGAAGCCCAAAGAATGAAAGCGGAAGCAGATAGAGAAGCAAGTAGAATTAGGTCAGATGCCCAAAGAGAAGCTGATATCATAAGAGGAACAGGTGAGGCAAGTGCAATAAACATTTACTCAGAAGCCTATTCCTTGGATCAAGATTTCTTTGAACTCCAAAAAATAACAGACATTTACAAAGACTCTTTCAACAACAGCGTATTAGTAATCCCGAACGATTCACCTTTACTTGAACTTTTCTATGAGGTGGAATAGTCTTGAAGCTAGTTTCTAAGATGTTGTTATTCTCGATGTTAATAATATTACTCTTTGGTTGCCAATATGATGGTAAGTCAAACATTAAATTTGAAATCGAAATTCCAACTAAAATTTCCCCCAATATCCCATTAAAAATAAAAACAAATTTTAACTATGAAGATGTAGAAATAATTATAGACGGTGAGGAGATTCTTCCTTCCTATGTTATAAGTGAGGAGGAAACTTCTTCCTCTATCCTTACGGATGAAGAAGACACTCCCTCCTCTATCCTTATCGGTGAAGGGGAAAACCCTTCCTCTATCCTTATCGGTGAAGGGGAAACCCCTTCCTCTTCCTTCCTTATGGGTGGGGAGCGGGGCGAAGGGGCGCTAACAGAGAACCTTTTCCTCACGGGTGGGGAGCGGGGCGAAGGGGCGCTATACGACATCAGCGACGGCCCTCACAAAATCAACATCAAATTTTTAGATGACAAAAACAGAATTATCACCGAATATGCCACAAACATAACTTTTGATTCCACTCCACCAAAACCATCATATCTCAACCAAGAACTATCGGCAGGTAATTTAAATTTAGAATACAAAGTAGATGAAGAAGACTTTTCTACAGTCTCCTTATACTACAACGAAACAGAATTAGCCTCTTCAACTTCGTCACAAGACAGTTTCTCAATAAAAATTACCAAAGATTCCGGAATTACAAATTACGTTCTACGGTTCAAAGATGATGTCGAAAACACTTACGATCACAAGATCGAAATAGATACGGATATTGACAAACCCCCAGTTATAAATTCAGATATTATAAAGGTTGACCTTTTTTCAGAACTTGATATGGAGATTTCTGACGACTGGGATGATAATTTTTTGGTTCTCATAGACGACGGAAACGAGGTTAAATACCCATCAGACTTGTTACTACACCCAACAACCAATGCAACCATGATTGTTTTTGACTCAAACAAAAATAAAACCGAAAAATTTGTGAATTTTAATGTTGACGATCAAATCCCTACCCCACCTGAAATTACGGCAAGACTAATCTCTGAAGACATGGATTACATATCCTGGCGATATGATCCCAACTATCAAAATTACGTTGTTGAAAGATATGATGAAATATTGGGATGGCAAAAAGCTTTTGAATTAAAAAACACGTTCATTGAAAACCCAAATTATGATATTATTTTTGTAAGAAAAGTTACCAACAATGGAACATACGGGTTACCTTCAGATCCGGTAATCACTCTCTCAGAGGCTCTTGTTCCATATGCCTCAGGTACGATAAACAAAGTAGAAAAAAACCTCTTCTTACCACAAATTAACACGCCCTTTGTTATAGCTTCTGATATACTAATACCAGAAGGGAGAACATTCTTGGTAGAATCTGGAAACCAAATCAGATTATATAACGGAGCGACCGTGGTTGTTGAAGGGCTAATGTTTTTAATGCCAGGATTTGATAAAACTCATATATTTGGAGAAGGGGAAATAGCGCTCAACGGTGGAACCATAGTCGCTTATGACACAGACTTTGAAAACATAAAATTTACAGGTAAAGGAAAATTATTATTTCTTAAAAACTCAACCCTTGATAATTACAGCTCAATTGACACACAAAGTATAAGAAGAATTTGCATTTACGACTCATCCATATCCGACTACGTTAAAATAACAAACTCATCGGGTGTTTATATCGATAATACCTATTTAAAAGAAATATCGTTAAATAACGTGGCAGAATCATTATTCAAAAGCTCGACAATAGACCTTTTCAACTCATCTATAAACAGCAGAACAATAATGGAAACTTCTACTATAAAATTAATGAACATTGAAACATTCTCATTCATGAACAGCATTGATTCAAAAATAGAAAGACTAAATATAGGAGAATATTCAATATTTCTACAACGAAATTAAAAGGCGGACTCAGCAGGGCTAGAGACCACAGGTCCTTTCCTTAATGATGGAGAAGATGGATGTAAAGGACCGGAGGTCCTTCCTTAGATGGGTGGGCTGCGGGGCGAAGGGGCGCAAATAAAGACTAAGCGCAGCTTACAAAAAAAGATCGTCTCCCAAAAATAAGAGAGGGTCACAGGGCGAAGCCCTTTTGCCGTTTTATGCAAAAAGCTTTTAAGTTTGCTGCATGGTGCAAACGATGTTTTTAAATGATTTTGACCTTGATTTGGGGTTTTTAAGGGGAACCCCCTTAACGTACTGTGAAAGGGCGCTAACACATGGACACAACCAACAAAATTCATCAAATAGACCAAATTTACAGATCACTAAAACTAAAAACACCCAACAAACATCATCTCCCAACACATGCAAGCGTACTATTATTAGCCACTCATCCAGCAAAAGACAATTCGACCATCGTTGAACTCGGAAGTGGCATAGGGCACGTCAGTCTCGTAATTGGGAAAATGCTAACAAACAGCAAAATCATTGGGATAGAAATACAAAAAGATCTATATGAATACTCCTTACAAAACAAAGAAATAAACGAAATAAACAACGTAGAATTCCTCAATACAGAAGTAAAAAACGTCAAAAACCATTTTGACGCAGAATCTGTAGACTATATAATTTCAAATCCTCCACACTACTTTGATGGATTAAAAAGTCAAATCAGCGATAGAAAAATCGCCAGATCAGCGGAAGACCTAAAAGTATTAGAAGATTTCATCTATGCTTCAAAATATCTTTTAAAAAACAAAGGACTAGGCTGTTTTATAATTCATCCTTACGTTCTTTCAGACGTATTAATAATCTTAGAAAAAAATAATTTAGAACCTCAACACATATATATCGCCTACGGGAACAAAGAAAAAGATGCCCAACTAATCTCGTTGACATTCAGAAAAAACGGAGGTAGAAATCTGCTCATTCACCCTCCAATCTTCCTCTCAGAATGGGGCGCGGAGCGGGGCTAAGAGAAAAAGACCTCTTTTCCTTATGGGTGGGCTGCGGGGCGAAGGGGCGCAAATAAAGACTAAGTGCGGCTTACAAAAAAACAATAAAAATCATTCCACAAAAACAAGAAATTGATTCTAGAGGGAACCAGGGAGGAAGGAGGCTTTCACAATCATTGAACATACTAGACATCATAACCCTCAAAGAAGTATATAAAAAATCCAACAAAGAGCTCTTAGAATACACAGAAACAGACACATCACCCACACTATTCAAAGAAGAATTCGAAGAAAACAAAAGAAAAATAGTCCAAAGCTTGGATAAGATAAAAGATTTAGGCATAATCACTTACTGGGATGAAGAATATCCAGATCTATTAAAAAACATCAACGACCCTCCAGTAATTCTTTACTATTTCGGTGATCCATCGCTTTTAAAAAGCAAAACCGTCTCCATTGTTGGTACAAGAAAAGTCACAGACTACGGAAAATCTATATGCATTGAAATCGCCAAAGCCCTGAGCAGCTACACAGTAGTAAGCGGAATGGCATATGGAATCGACTCGATAGCCCAAAGAAACGCTAAAAAAACGATCGCCGTTCTCGGGAACGGGATAGACATAATATATCCAAAATCTAACGAATCACTCTACAACAAAATAAAAGAAGAAGGGCTAATAATATCAGAATATTTTCCAGGTACCAGGGCAACAAAGTACACATTCCCGTACAGGAACCGCATAATTGCAGCTCTATCAGAAAAAACCATAGTCGTTGAAGCTGCTAAAAAAAGTGGATCATTGATAACCGCAAGATACGCACTCGATTATGGAAGAGAAGTATTAGCCGTACCAGGGGATATAACAAGGTTAAATTCATACGGTACTAATTATCTAATCTACTCTGGCGCCACCCCCATAATATCTATACAACATCTCAAAGAGTTATTTGGAATAACCAACCTAGAAGTAGAAAACTACAATGAAAATCCTGAAGAAATGGAGTTAAAAGAAAAAATACTAAAACTAATAAACGAAGGGAAAAATAACTTAGACTCAATATGTGAAACCTTAAAAGAAGACGTCTCTACAATATTATCCACTATAATGCAACTAGAAATAGATGGGAAACTCTCCCAAGAAAACGGCACCTACTTTACGATAAATTAATAAAAACCTTCCCTATGGGTGGACTGCTGGAGAAAGGAGCTATCAAAGAACCTTTTCCTTATGGGTGGGGAGCGGGGTGAAAGGGCGCTAATAAAAAAGGAGGTGGCAACACATGCCTATACTAACAGAAAAGGAAATAAATATGCTTGTTAACGCCGAGTGTCACGATCCATTCATCTATTTAGGCCTAAGAGAACTAGACAAAGAAAACTTAGTCATAAGGGTGCTTCAACCTTTTGCAAAAGAAGCATATTTAATTTCCAAAAACACCACTGTAAAACTCGATAAAATCCACGAAGCTGGTCTCTTTGAAAAAAAGATTCCAGGCTCTCAAATATTTGAATACGAAATAAAGTGCACAGATTACAACAGCCATACTTGGACTTACAAAGATCCATACTCTTTTTTGCCAGTCATTTCTGAATACGACAGATATCTCTTCAACGAAGGAAACCATTACAAGATATACGAAAAATTAGGCGCACACCCCATGAAAATAAACGGAATCGAAGGCGTTTTATTCTCAACGTGGGCACCAAACGCCAAAAGAGTCAGTGTGGTTGGAAATTTTAACAATTGGGATGGAAGAATTCATCAAATGAGAGTTTTAGGTCAATCTGGAATATGGGAAATCTTCATTCCCGATGTTGTTGAAGGAGACTTATACAAATTTGAAATCAAAACTCAAAATGGAGACATCTTGCTAAAAACAGACCCTTATGGAACTTACTTTGAAGTAAGACCCAAAACAGCCGCCATTGTATACGATATACATAACAAGCACACATGGAACGATTCCAAATGGATGGAAGAAAGAAAAACTAAAAATTTGATAAAAGAACCAATGTCAATCTATGAAGTCCACTTGGGATCTTGGGCAAAAAAAGAAGAAAATCAATTTCTAAATTATAGGGAACTAGCGGAAAAACTTTCAGAATACCTTAAAGAAAACCATTTTACCCACATAGAACTATTACCTGTAAGCGAACACCCCTTAGACATCTCATGGGGTTACCAGGTAACAGGTTACTATGCTCCAACAAGCAGGTTTGGAAAACCGGAAGATTTTATGTACTTTGTTGATAAAATGCATCAAGAAGATATAGGCGTTATCGTTGATTGGGTACCTGGCCACTTTCCAAAAGATGGACATGCGCTAGGAAGGTTCGATGGCACAGCCCTTTATGAACACCTTGACAGCAGATTAGGCGAACATAAAGACTGGGGAACTTACATATTCAATTACGGAAGAAACGAAGTCAAAAACTTCCTATTGGCAAACGCTTTATTTTGGTTGGACAAATACCACATCGACGGATTAAGGGTAGACGCCGTAGCTTCAATGTTATACTTAGACTACAGCAGACAAGATGGAGAATGGATTCCCAACAAATACGGCGGAAGAGAAAATCTTGAAGCCGTTGATTTCATCAAGCACCTTAACACGGTTACCTATCAATACTTTCCAGGAATTGTAACCATTGCTGAAGAATCTACAGCATTTCCCGGAGTAACCACCCCGGTTCATGCTGGAGGTTTAGGCTTTGCATTCAAGTGGAACATGGGCTGGATGAACGACACATTAAGATACTTTAGCAAAGACCCAATATTTAGAAGATACCATCAAAACGACCTCACATTTTCCCTAGTATACGCTTTTTCCGAAAACTTTATCTTATCCATTTCTCATGACGAAGTCGTACATGGCAAAAGGTCCCTTTTGGAAAAAATGCCAGGTGATGATTGGCAAAAATTCGCCAACTTAAGGCTCTTTTACTCCTACATGTATGCCCATCCTGGCAAAAATTTACTCTTTATGGGAAGTGAAATAGCCCAAAGAAAAGAATGGGACTGCTCTAACAGTTTAGACTGGCACCTATTACAATACGAACCTCACAAAAAAACACAACTATTTTTAAAAGACTTAAATATACTGTACAAAAATCATCCCGCATTATTTGAAATTGATCACCGTTATGAAGGCTTCGAATGGATAGACTTCAACGATGCGGACAACAGTGTAATATCTTTTATAAGAAAATCAGAAAATGAAGATGAAATTATCGTCTGCGTCTTCAATTTCACACCAGTGCCAAGGGATAACTATAGAATAGGCGTACCAAAAAAAGGCGTATACCAAGAAATACTCAACACAGACTGGACACAATACTACGGAAGTGGAGTCGACAATCCAAAAGAAGTATACTCTCAAGACATACCCATGCATGGAAGAGAACAATCCATAATACTCACACTACCACCTCTAGGTGGTCTATATTTCAAATTCCTAATAAAATAAAGGCCCCTTCCTTATGAACGGAATGGTTCATATTCCTTTCCTCCTTGCTAAAACGGGCGGGGAGCCGGGATAGGGGCTAAAAAAGAACCTTTTCCTTATGGGTGGGCTGCGGGGCGAAGGGGCGCAAATAACCACTAAGCGCAGCTCACAAAAAACGCTCCACTTTTAAAAAGGTTACAGGGCGAAGCCCTCCACCCCCCGGGTCTAAGGGGCCGTAGGCCCCTCTTCCACATGGGTGGGCTGCGGGGCGAAGGGGCGCAAATAACCACTAAGCGCAGCTCACAAAAAACGCTCTACCTTTAAAAGGGTTACAGGGCGAAGCCCTCCACCCCCCCCCGGGTTTAAGGGACCGCAGGTCCCTTTCCGAAAAAGGGTGGGGAGCGGGGGAAGGGCGCTATCACAAAGGGAGGTTAGTTATGAAGGCAATAATCCTTGCAGGAGGCTCAGGAGAAAGATTCTGGCCTCTATCAAACTCAAAAACACCAAAACAATTCCTAAAACTTTTCTCAGACAAAACCCTCATAAGAGAAGCCTATGAAAGAATGAGCTACAAAATGGAACCCAAAGACATCTTTATCATCACATCAGAAAAATATCAACAATTAACGATGAAAGAAATCCCAGAAATACCCAAAGAAAACATCATCTTAGAACCAATTCCAAGAAACACCGCACCAGCCTGCATGATAGGAACTCTAACAGCCCAAGATGACGAAATAGTAACAATACTCCCTGCCGACCATTACATACCTGACAAATCAAAATTTTGGGACACTCTATCAAAGGCAATACAAGGCGCCCAAGAATTCAACGGACTATTCACTTTCGGAATAACACCAACCAGGCCAGAAACTGGTTACGGTTATATAGAAGCAGGAAAACCAATAAGCAACTCTACTTACAAAGTCAATTCATTCAAAGAAAAACCAGACCCTGAAACAGCTAAAACCTTTCTATCAAAAGGCAACTTCTATTGGAACAGCGGGATCTTTGTATGGAAAAAAAGCACATTCTTAGAACAAATGAAAAAACATTCTTCTGACATTTATAACAAACTCATAAACATCTCTCCATGGGACACAGAGAGCTTAAGAAAAATCATGCCCACTATCGAAAAAATAAGCATCGATTACGCCCTATTAGAGCGATCTGATAAAGTCTATGTAGTAAAAGCCGATTTTACATGGTCTGATGTAGGGCACTGGGTATCTGTAAGGGAACTGCAAGGATACTCAGACAACGACGAAAATGTTGAAGTCATAAATGGGAAAAATGTGTTCGTTAAATCCGATAAATTTGTAGGAATAGTTGGATTATCAAATATTATAGTGGTTGAAGGAGAAAACGGTATCTTAATCACAAAAGAAGAAAACTCACAAGACGTAAGAAAAATATCTGAAAAGCTGAAAAAAATGGGGAAATTTTAAAAATTATAAAGGCAGGGTGTGAGGTGGATCCATTATGATGGTGGGAATACTTATAGCTTTTTCAATTGGCCTTTTCTTAGGATTAAAAGGCCAACTTAAATGGTTGAAAAAAATCAAACCTGTTCTATGGTCAACGGTTTTGTTACTCTTTTTCATGGGTTATGAAATTGGCAACGATGACGTCTTGATTTTTCAAATTAAAGAAATTGGAATCACAGCTTTATACATAGCTGTTTTTTCCATTATTGGAAGCGTTCTTTTCACTTCCATTTACGAAAAGTTCTTTAAAAAGGAGAAAACTAAATGATATTGCTATTATCTGCAGTCGTTGCTGGAATAATATCTGGTATCTATTTTAACTTTAATATCCCTAGCAATTTAACAACTATTTTATTAATGTTTTTAGTTTTTAGTGTTGGGGTTGATATTGGCAGTGAAGAAAAGATTCTCTCAAAATTAAAAGTCAACATGAAAAATATACTCTTTCAATCAATTTTAACCATATTAGGAAGTCTTATCTTTGGATCATTAGCAATATTTTTCACGAATTTAAATTTAAAAGAATCACTAGGCGCATCTGCAGGATTCGGTTGGTATTCACTTTCAGGCGTAATGATCAGCAATCTCTACTCTCCTGTTCTAGGAGCAATTTCTTTCACTGCAAATGTAATTAGAGAAATTTTAGCGATAGTTTTAATTCCTTTAGTTGCTAAATGGTCACCTTTAGGAGCAGCATCAATTGGAGGAGCCACTTCAATGGACACCATGCTTGGAGTAATATCAAAAAGCACTGATAAAGAAACTACTCTAATAGCCTTTGGACAAGGAGTAATACTTTCTCTTTCCGTCCCTATTCTTATAACAATTATCTTTTAAAATAATTATGATTTTTGATTATTATCTTATAGATCACCAAAACTCGACTTTTACACATTAATAGTGTATAATTATAGTGTACTTGTAAAGAGGTGATCATATGAATTATATTGAAAAATTACAAAAATTAATAAATAAAAAAGATGGGATAATAACTACAAAAGAGGTTGTTGAATTAGGAATCCCAAGACAATATCTAAATATTTTTATAGAAAAAAATATTCTCGAAAGATTAGAAAGGGGTACATACATTACTCCAGGAACATTTGAAGATGAAATGTATATATTACAAAAAAAATTTCAAAAAATAGTCTTTTCCCATGAAACAGCACTATATTTACATAATTTAACAGATAGAGACCCAATAAATTACTCAGTAACTCTCCCTCAGGGTTATAACCTTAAAAATCTAGAAAAATATAATGTAAACATACATTGGACAAAAAAAGAAAACTATGATCTCGGACTAACAAAATCAAAAACCAATTTTGGAAGAGAAATAAAAGTATATGATAAAGAGAGAACAATATGTGATATTGTCAAAAACAGAAACAATATGGATAAAGATTTATTCAAAAATTCATTAAAAGCTTATATATCTAACAAAGATAAAAACCTAAACAAATTAATAGAATACTCAAAAAAACTAAAAATTGAAAAAGTGTTGAGAAAATACTTGGAGATGATCTTATGAAAAATCTAATGCAATTAAAAAGCTTAATAAGAAATTTATCAAAAGAAAAAAACCTTAATCCACAAATAGTTTTAAGAATCTATGCACTTACTAAACGAAAAGTGTACCAGAAATAAGGTGATACGAATGGCAAAGATAGGAGCCTCACTATTTGAAGAAGGCGTGGAAAAAGGTGAAAGGAAAGGTGAAAGAGAAGTAATCATAGAAATTCTAAACCAAAGGTTTGGAGAAGCTTTTGATAAAAGATTAGAAGAAAATATCAGAAAAGCAAACGAAGAAACTATCAACCAAATAAAGAAGAACATTCTTAATATTACTTTAGAAGAACTAAAAGAAATATTGAAATAATTTTTGAAAAGGCGCCCTTCGTGGGCGTTTTTCAATTAAAAATTGTTGCTAGTTTTAATGAACATTTGCTATTGCTAACTACTTGTCGTTTAGTAAGTGCATTTAACCCTATTTAACACAAAACCTTGCTTTTCAAAAACTTTGATAACTTGTTGAGGGGAAAGGTTTGGTAGTTTCGACATCTAAATTTCCACCGTTAATGTATACTCCATAGTTTCTTCTTCAGTAGGTATCTCTTCACCGTGTTCTTGCAAGCTTTCTATATATAATTGAATAGCCTCTTTTGCCATTTTTATTGCTTCTTCTATTGTATCTCCGTATGTAACACATCCTGGAAGAAGAGGGACTATAACGGTATAACCTCCTTCAGCTTCTTTTTTGAGTAAAATTCTATAACTTAGAATTTTCATAATTTCACCTCATTTTCGCTCATTCTACTATTAGATTATATCATATATATGTTCATAGAAATAAAAGAAGTGCTCAGCCAAAAGAATCAAAGATATGATAACATTTGTTTGCAGCATTGTGCAAACAAAGATCTTTAAAAAAAGAGATTTTTGATTTGGGGAGTTTGAGGGGGGTACCCCCTCAAAGAATCGAATTATGATCTAAAGCGTGTAGGGTGAGCTGCGGACAAAACTTTTTCCTCTTTCCTCACGGGTGGGGAGCGGGGTGAAAGAGCGCTAATAAAGAACCTTTTCCTTACGGGTGGGCAGCGGGGTGAAAGGGCGCTAATAAAGATCCTTTTCCTCACGGGTGGGGAGCGGGGGAAGGGCGCTATAAAACTTGTTATACGTGAGCTATATGATAAGATAACACACCTTCAAAAACATATGGTATAATTAAATCGAACAAACCAAAGGCAAGAGGAGTGTTTTTATGAAAACCATATCTATAAATCTTCCAGATTTTATCGATTTAAATGAAAAAGAAATCAAATTGTTGATAGCCTCAAAATTATATGAAGAAGGTAAGTTATCTTTAGGAGAAGCTGCACAACTAGCAGAACTTTCTAAAAAAGCTTTTATTGAAATATTAGGTCGTTTTGATATCTCACTATTTAATTACAACGCTGAAGAATTACGAAATGATGTAAAAAATGCCTAATTACATATCTGACACAAGTTGTCTAATTGTTTTAGACAACATTGATATGCTGATCATTCTAAAAGAGCTTTATGGAATTAGAAAACGAAATTTTAAAATACGAGAACTAGTTTCCCTGAATATCTCAAAAATTGAGGTGCCAAAAATGTTTAACACATTAGAAGAGATAGCAAAAAGAGACAGAGAAAAAGCTAAAGTGGAAGGAAAACTTGAAGGAGAAAGAGAATTAATCATAAAAATTCTAAGTCAAAGATTTGGAGAAGCTTTTGATAAAAAATTAGAAGAAAAGATCAGAAAAGCAAACGAAGAAATTATAAACCAAATAAAGAAAAACATTCTAAGTATTACATTAGACGAACTGAAAGAAATATTGAAATAATGGTAGAAGGGCGAAACCATCCCTCTTTCCTTAATGGTTGGGAAATAGGGATCAAAGTGGTCACAGGTTACTTCCTAAAAAGGGCGGGCTACGGGGCTAAAGGGCGCGAGACATGAAGTTTTAGCGTTTTAAAAAACACCAAAATCAAAATATAGGAGCTTAACTATTATGGATTTAATAGAAAAAGAACTATCAAAAGAAGTGATCTTTAGAGGGAAAATCTTAAGCTTAGAAAAATACAATGTTGAATTACCAAACAAAGACATATCAACCAGGGAGGTTGTCAACCATACTGGGGGAGTTGCAATATTGCCAATAGATAATGAAGGAAATATCTACCTTGTTAAACAATACAGATTCCCAATAAGAAAAGTATTAGTGGAAATCCCTGCCGGAAAGTTTGATTCACCTAATGAAGATCCTTTGGAATGTGGTAAAAGGGAGTTAGCGGAAGAAATAGGAAAGCAAGCAAACAAATGGATTGAATTAGGATACATATATACAACCCCGGGTTTTTTAGCGGGAAAAGTATATTTATATCTAGCAAAAGAATTAACTGAAGTAGGAGTAAATCCAGATGATGGCGAGTTTGTTGAAGTCTTAAAGGTAACTACAGAAGAAATGAAAGAGATGATAAAAAAAGGTGAAATTACCGATTCGAAAAGTATTTGCGCTTTCTACAAGTATTTGCTCATTTAGTAAACTTAAAATTTTATCAGTTGTAGATTCTTGAAAAATTTCTAGATATCTGTGTAGATTGGACGAAGCCCTTTCCCCGTCACATATCCAGGATATAAGCTAATCTTTTTTTAACTTGTATACTATCATCATGATTCAAAACAAAATCGAATTTATCCAAAAAAATTTTGTCAATAGTGAATACTTGTGCACAATCAATTATAGAATCTTTTTTTAACTTTTTATATTTTGATTTCTCTAACTTATAATGATGAAAATACTTTAGTCTATTTTTTTTTCATCCCAATTTTTTTGAAATTTAAAAGAAGTAATTGGAACAATATTCACGATAGGAAACTTTGGGCCCATATCTCTAGTTATAACCAAAACCATATGTATATCTTTTATTGTAAATTTTGATGGTTCAGTATGCTTTGTTAAGTCTAGAGAATAAATTTCACCAAACATCAAAATTCACTGCTATCAAAAAAATCTTTGTTTAAATCATAGAAAACTTCATAAACTTCTAAATCATCATAATTTTCAGGAGCATAGAATTCTCTTTCAGCTTCTTGAGAGTATTTTTTGGCTCTTTTATATGAATTTTCTGCTTTAAGAAATACAACGGAAATTCTCTCCAATTCATTGGAGAGATGTAAGGTGTTTTCATCATTCATACTACACACAACCCTTTTCGAAACATGTATGGTTCAACAGTTTCGATTTTAACTGATTTAGAAAGTTCGGCAAGAATGATACGCTCTCCACGACAATGTACACCCTTGACAGTGTACTTTCTTCCTTCGTATATAACTAAATCTTTAGGCTGATAGAAATATCGTTTTTTACGAATGCTTCTTCTACCTTTAGATACTTTCTTGCCTCGATACTTTTTAAGGTTCTCTGTATTGTAGTTCTTATTACGCGTAGTTCTGCCATTAAACAACTCTTGCCCTTTCTTAGTCGAACCATCTCTTGTATCTATATACTTTGCATCGTAGAAATATTCAAGTGAACGATTGTTTCTTCTGATTTGTTCAAAGTATATAGGTTCTATTCTTCTTTGATTAGTTCCACCTGCAATACAAAATGCATCGTTATAATGAGTCTTGTCAAGGTTAAGGGCTATTCTTCTAACTTTAGTTATATAACCGTATGTGTACCCACAACCAAGCATATCTACTAGTTTCCATCTAACGGTTGTCATAAAGGTCGCTTCTTTTAATGGTTTTTGTACAGGTTCCATACCGTAGAGTTTACCACCTTTTAAGTGGTTTTTAGGATCATGGCATTTAGTACAAAGTGTGATTAAATTGCTTGGTCTATTGGTTCTATCGCCTTTCCAAAAGCCTATGTGATGTACTTCAAGTGGAACGTTACTCTTACCACATAATTGACAAGTGTAATTGTCTCTGTATAATATATATTCTCGAAGATTATAGAAATCTCGTTGTTCTCCTTGCTGATATTCTTTGCCTTTAATCTCTGGATTTTTAATCTTCTGAGTATCGAATTTAGCTACTTCGATTATTATATCTGTTATAGGAAGTATCTTCTTAATGAATTCTATAAATCTAATATGAGTATCTAACTTATGTTTAATGGATGGCGCTAACCATCCTTCCTTGAACCCCTTTCGGGGCGTTTCTTTTCTAGAAGATACTCTGTTGTCAAACTTTGGTTCTCTATACCTTAATCTACTTCGTCTGATTCTGCGATACATAACCTTTTCTTTGATAAGCTCACTTATATCATCCCTAAGCTCAACTTCGCCTGATAATAATTCTTCTTTTCCTGTTACAGCAGAAAAACCTATGTACTTGTGACCGCTATCTATACCAAGCGTTATAGGTTGAGTGTAATGTGTTGTGTCATAGGTCAGTTGTATAGTAAACGGTTTGTTTCTAACAACTTTTGCTTTACCTTCTCTAAGTAAATGTTTAACTTTACCGTGCCTTTTAGTAGGCATTAAAGGTGTTTCGTCTTTAGAAAGTACATATACCATTCTTAGATCTCCTTTCGGAAATAAATCCGCTATATAGCGGTAGGTCCACATCGCCAATGTTATATCGGGTTTGTTGTCAGCAACACTTCTCCTACCCCTCAGAGATGTTTAATCACTGACCGCAGGGTCTGGAACTTGTGGAGCATTCCAGAGTGCCTATATATTCCGATATAACGTAGCCCCGTTAGCGTTAGCTAGTGGCTGAGGCTAATCAACTATGGCTTTTACAAGCCACCGTCTTTAGAGGTGGGTAGTTGACTAAGTTGTTAGACAATACATATCTGATAACTTCTAGCTCTTCTTTTTCAAAAAGATCTAAATCTGGTTCCACCATATTTTTTATCCTAGAAACAGTATAAATTTTATTTAATCCTAAAACTTCCTTTTTTCCCCTTCTTACCAATTTATTATTTTCCATTTCTTTGATAATTTCAGAATAGTTTTCGATAACAGGACCTCTCTGATATTTTATATAGTTATATCCCGTAATTGATTTTGAAAATTTCTCATAATATTCAAAATCGGTGAAGTATAACAACTTATTTAATTTTTTTATTCCGTCAAAATCCTTAAAATATGAAATATACAAAAGGATCAAATTAAACAACTTTGTTTTATTATCTATCGTTTTCATGTTTTTTCTCCTCCTTAATCATATTATATCAGAATTTCTTCAATTTCAAACCTTTTAGAAGTCAATTTTGTTCGGCTTACTCTTCCTTGGAATGGTGGGCAGGGAAGCAAAACTTTTTCCACTTACCTCAAACGGGTAAATTGAGGAGTAAAAGGGTAAAAAACTTTACTCTTATCGGAAAAAACAGAGTTTAAGGGGGCCACAGGTCCCTTCCTTAGATGGGTGGGCAGCGGGGCAAAGGGCGCTATAAAACTTATTATACAGAAGTATATGATAAGATAACGCACCTTCAAAATATGATATAATTAAATCAACGAAGAAAACAATCTACCCCTCTGGGCGGGGAAAGACAATTAATTTTAAAAGGGTCACAGGGCGATTTAAATACAAAAGAATTAAGCAGGTGAACAACATGGTTCAGAACAAATTAGAATTCATAAAAGATTTGTGTAAAAAATATAAAATAGGGTTAGTTTATTTGTTTGGCTCGCAGAAAGAAAAGGCTTATCAGTTACTAAAAGACAATGATGATAACAATATAAAAATAGATGATCCTCTCACAGACATAGATGTGGGAATAGTTTTTTTGTTTGATTTGGATAGTCTAAAGCAAAGATACAAGCTTTATGCCAGTATATACAATGAATTAGAAGAATTATTCAAACCTTACAAATTAGATCTGGTATTTTTGCAAGAAACTCATTCTGTATTCCAGACTGAAGCTTTAAAAGGCATATGTGTATATAGCGAATCAGAAAGTTTCAAAGATGAATACGAAATGATGATATTAAGGCGGGCTGCGGATTTTAAATATGTACTCGATTTATACACCAAGGAAGTATTAGAAAAGTACGAGGAGAAATAAAAGATGATAAATAAAGAGCTTATTAGAGATAGATTGATTCTTATCAATGACTATCTAATTCAATTAGAAATACTATCTCACTTATCAAAAGAAGAATTTCTACGAGATAGAAGAAACCCTGCAGCCGCTGAAAGCTTTCTCCGAAGGTCTTTAGAAGCAATCTTTGACATTGGAAGGCATATATTAGCTAAGACAGGGAGCATAGATATGTCCACGGAATATAAGGCTATTGCTTTGGGGCTTGGAGAAAAAGATATTATAAACAAGAATTTAAGCCAGAAATTAATTCAAATGGCGGGTTATCGGAATAGATTGGTCCATATGTATCACATGATCTCTGAAGAAGAGCTGTACGACATAATAACAGAAAATTTGGATGACATTAGACAATTCATTAAAAGTATAGAAAAATTCATCGAAAATAACTGATCAGATGGAGCCCTTTTCCTTATGGGCGGGGAGCGGGGTAAAAAGGAACAAATCCTTTTCCTTATGGTTTAAAAGCTGGGAAAGGGTGCAAATAAAAATCCTTTTCCTTATGGATGAAAAACAGGGTTTAAGGGACCGCAGGTCCCTCTTCCTTATGGGTGGGGAGCGGGGGAAGGGCACTAACAAAGAACCTTTCCACACGGGTGGGGAGCGGGGCGAAGGGGCGCTATAAAGCTCGTTTGCAAAAGTTATGTGATAAAGTGGTATATTTTTATTTGCAAATTGATATATAATTATAATTGAAAAAACTATTTAAGGGAGGATTTTTCATGCATAAAATAGCACAGATAGTTGATGCTGCAAGCAATTTACCATCAGAAATTCTTGAAAAATATAATATCGTAAAAATCCCTTTTTACATAACCTTTGATGAGAAAGAGTATCTTGTTCAAGGCAAAGATATATCCGAGGAAGAATTTTATAAGAAAATGGCTGAAAATCCAGACAAAGCTCCAAAAACTGCAGCACCAAATCCAGAAGATTGGTTCAACGCTTTTAAAGAAACATATGATAAAGGTTTCAAAGAGATAATAGTCACAACAATATCAAGCGATTTATCTGCAAGCTATCAAAATGCCAATATAGCAAAAAATGATTTTACCGAGAAATACCAAGACTCAAAAATAACCTTAATAGACACAAGAACCTGTACATGTGGTCAGGCTGCTTTGGAAATAAAAATCGCACAAATAATTAAAAGTGGGAAAAAATATTTTGAAGAAATCTCTAAAATAGCCAAAGAATCGATCAAAAAAACTAGTACAATATTCACTGTAAAAACCTTAAAATACATGAAAGCCGGTGGAAGAATAGGTGGCGCCACACAGTTCGTCGGTACTCTATTAAATATAAAACCGATAATGGAATTTGTGAATGGAGTAGTAAAACCGATAAAAGCAGTTAGATCAAGAAGAAAATCATTGGAAGAAATGGTTAATATAATTTCAGATAGAATAAAAGATCCTAAAAAAGCAATTATCTGTACAAGAAACGCCATGTGTAAAGAAGACGAAGAATACATGATAGAAAAACTCAAAGAAAAACTAAACTATGAAGGCAAAATATACTCAGGTACGTTGGGAGCAGTAATTGGAGCTCATTCTGGGCCTGGGGCAATAGGAATAGGCTTCACAGAATTAGAAGAATAAAACAAAAAGATGTAGGGCAGGCTGCGGGGTGAAGGGGCGCTAATTTCACCTACTAACTACCCTCTCCTTCACTTCCCTCATCAAATCAATCCCCAAACCGAACACATATTTCACCTGATCTCTATACACAAACATCACAACGATCAAACCCAAAACAGCAGACACAACTTGAAAAACCATATTAGAAGCAAAAGTGTTTATAAAAGCAACGATCACAAAAACAAACGTACTAATAAAAAATTTACCCAAATGGTAATTCACAGGGAACAAACTCCTAGATATAAACGTCCTCATACAAAAGAAAACTATATATGACACCCCTGTAGAAAATGCTGCCCCTTTGGCACCATATACAGGAACAAGCATCAAATTCCCAAACACGTTAACCCCTGCTGCCACACTTGCTATCAACATATGCCAATATGTTTTTTTCTTAAAATTGATACCAACAACCGTCGTTTCAGAAACAGTGTACATAATAGGCATCAAAATCAAAAAAGAGCTAATCCCAGCAGCCTGCCTATAAGAACTTTCTAAAAGCAAAAATATCACGTCTTTAAACACAACGATCAGCAATCCAAATACAAACATCGCAGCAGCAATAAACAAAGAAGCCTTCTCAAAAATCCCCTTGCTCTCAGGCTCTTTTTCATAACTTTCATAAGAAACGGGAGTCCAAAACATAGTAAACCCCGTTTGAATTAAATTCATCACCGCAACCACTTTGAAAGCAGCAGAATACAAACCTATCTCCGTAAAATCAGAATAATTTCTTAAAGCCAACCTATCTATCGACTGAAAAAGCCAAGTAATTAAAAAAGTAGGAACAAAAGGGAGCCCATATCTAACAATCGCTTTTATCGATTTAAAATCAACCTTGAACTTACCAAACCACAATTCTCTTTCAAAAAAGATTGCTAATAAAGCTGTAACTATATGAGAAAAAAACAGACCAACGATAACAGCATAAAAGCTTCTTGAAACAAATAAGGCGTATAAAATCGTAAAAACTGCATTTGTTACTCCGTTCACTACCCTCAACGTAGAAAAAGCGATACCTCTTTTTTTCATCCGAACAGCCAATGTGGAAAATCTCTCTAAAATTCCTATTAATATGGTAACCCCCAGCAGAAAAATCGGAAGAAAATGGTTATAATCTCCAAAAAGAATGAAAGACAGCTCTTCCCAAAAAATGCCAATGACAACAAAAACCGCAACGCCTATACTCAAACTCGGCAACAAAGAATCCCAAAGCAAATCCCTTCTCTTATCCTCAGGTCTTTCATAAAACATTCTAACAAAGCTCTGATCCGCTCCAAGAAGTGCAATGTTGAGAAGTAAATTGAAAGCTAAAGTGAACATCGATGCCTTACCAAACTCTTCTGGGATAATAAGCCAAGTGGTGATAGGGGTAGTGATGAAAGAAATCAATGCAGCTATCCACTGACCCATTGAAAATTGAAAAAAAGATTTGATAAATTCTCTTTCTTTAGGCATTACTTCCTCCAAATTTATTTAAGACTTCATTATAAACTTCTATTTCCTTTTCTACAGTATTCTTCCACGAAAATCCCAACGCCCTTTTTCTTAAATAACTTCCATCAATTGGATTTTCTAACAACTTCATAACCGATTGAGCGAACCTTTTCTCAAAGTCTTCTCCTTCCTCAACGACTACTCCTCCATCCCCAATTGCCTCAGGTATACCTCCGTTACTGCTACCAACAACAGCCACCCCACATCCCTGTGCTTCTATAACAACAGCTCCAAATCCCTCATTCCTACTTGGAAGTATCATTACATCCAAAGCATTCATATAATAAGGTACATCTTCATGAGAAACATTTCCAACAAATTTAACCTGCAAATTTCTTTTCTTACATTCTTTTACAATATCTTCTCTCAACTCACCATCTCCAACAACTAAAAACTCAATATCGTAGATTGAAGTTATATAAGAAAAAATATCGGGCAATTTATCTGCCCTTTTTACTTTCTTCAATCCACCCACAAACCCAACAACCTTTTTAGATAACCCCAATTCTTTTTTTATTTTTTCTTTATCCAAAGGTTTAAAGATATCTGGTTCAATCCCGTTGGGAATAACAACAGAATTCTCACCAGCATATCCAAATGATTTAGCTTTATTCAACAAGGCATTACTTACAAAAATAACCTTTGCAGCATTTTCCAAAACATCAATATACAATTCTTTTGCCTTAGGCATTTCTAAGTTTATATCACTACCATGGCAAGTAATTACATATGGAATATTTAGTTTTTGTGATAAAAGTTTGGCAACTAATCCGGCAGGTGGATTATACATTCCATGCGCGTGAATGATGTCGAATTCTCCGTATTTAACACCATCGAGCAATTCGCTTGTTACTTCATTAGACTTTTGAATTTGATAATTCTTCCTCAATACTTCCGAATATAAGATGTCTATTATATTTCTGCTATAATATTTATATTTGTATTTTATACCATTGACTTCAAAAAAAGAATCAATAAGGCTAGTTTTAGATAGAAACCTTTTTAAAAATATTATTCCGAAAGAATCCTTTGGATTGATACCATAAACATCAAAATCAATATCAAGGCTTTGAAGAATCTTAAGCCTATTTGTTATGAACCCTCCACGTGAGGGATTATAAGGATAAGGGAACAAATCACATATGTACAGTACTTTCACAATTATATCAACTCCATTTTTGAACAACACAAAAGGATTATAACAACTATTTTACTTTTTATCAAATGCTAAGTTATGAGATGTTGACCAAGAAAAGACCATCTTTTCAAAAAGTATGGGTTACTTTGGTAAGTTAGATATTAGGCCAACAAATTTCCTTTCTTTTTTTTCATCCCATATAAACCTTTTTTGGTGTTTTTCAATATTATCTAGGATACCTTCGTAATTTTTGTATGCATTTGTGATCTTTTCAACACTTTCTTTTAATTCAGTTGGGTCTATGACTACCCCTAAGCCTAAATCTTCTACCTGTTTAGCCATTGAAACAAAAGAAGCTTTTACAATAACAGGGGTGCCTGCAGCTAAAGAGTCGTAAAACTTATTTGGTAATGCAAATTTAAAGTTATTATTGTATTGTTTTCTCCCTTCGTTGTAAGAAATTAAGGAAAAAGCTACATTTGATAGTTCTTTCATCATCTCTTCATAAGGTAAAAAATCTGTCGATTCATGGTCTATATCTTTAAAATTTTTTGAATCCATTCCTATAATCTTGAATTTAAAATCTTTTTCGATTAAAGACTTCAGTATTTTTTTCTCATCTTCTATCTTTCTTGTCACTTTGCCAACTAAGACGATTTCTTTTGATTTTTTTTGGATATCTGGTTTTATGATAAAATTTGCATAATTGGGAATGATATAGGTTTTGCCTTTATCTATGTTTGCTTTGTTAACAACATCATCTCTCATTTCTTGGGAAACGAATATTGCCATATCAGAGAGTTCTAACTGTTTTTTAAAGAACCTCCAAACAGTTCTTATTTTTAAATTTCCGATAATTCCTTCTAACTCCTCTAAAAAATTTTCTGGATGATATTCGTGAATATCATAAACTATTTTTTTATTTCTTTTTTTAGCTATTTTAAAAGGTTCCAAAGGCCTGCTTGCTAGAAAATGATGCATATATAAAATGTCATAATTTTCGTTAGTCACCAAATCACATATTTTCTTGTCTAGTGGCCTTCTATTTATAAGTTTCTTTAATGGATTGCCTTTTGTTCCTTTGGTGTATTTTATAGGCATATATTTTATATTTCCATCTATATATTCTTTTTCATCTTTGTCAGTCCAATACTGGTAAATAATCTCATGAAATTTAGAAAGAGATCTCACCGTTCTGTATACTCTTTTATCAAACTTTGGATGCATGTAACCTATGATCAGTATTCTCATAAGGTGTCTCCTTGAAAATGGATTTTTTGGATAGATTATAAAAATGCTACCTATCTACAAATCACCAGTCAATTTTATAACATATTATTTGAAATAAAAAGTCAATCGATTGAACTGATTATTTTATTTTTATTTATAAATTGATATAATTATATTAGAAAAAAACTTACAGGGAGGATTTTTTATGTCTAAAATAGCACAGATAGTTGATGCAGCAAGTAATTTACCAAAAGAAATTGTTGAGAAATATAATATCCTTAAAATTCCCTTTTACATTACGTTTAATGGGAAAGATTACCTTGTTCAAGGTAAAGACATATCAGACGAAGAATTTTATAAGAGAATGGCTGAAAATCCAAACAACGCCCCAAAAACAGCAGCACCAAGTCCAGAAGATTGGTTCAACGCCTTTAAAGAAAGATATGACAAAGGTTTCAAAGAGATCATAGCTACAACAATATCAAGTGATTTATCTGCATGTTATCAAAATGCTTCTATAGCAAAAAATGATTTTACCCAACAATACCAAGACTCAAAGATCACCTTAATCGACACAAGAATTTGTACAGCTGGTCAGGCTGCTTTGGAAATAAAAATAGCACAATTGATTAACAGTGGGAAAAAGCTTTTTGAAGAAATCTCCAAAATAGCAAAAGAATCTATCAAAAAAACTACTACAGTATTCACAGTTAAAACCTTGAAATACATGAGAGCTGGAGGAAGAATAGGCGGTGCTACACAGTTTGTTGGCACTCTATTAAATATAAAACCGATAATGGAATTTGTGGATGGAGTGGTAAAACCAATAAAATCAGCTCGATCAAGAAGAAAATCTTTAGATGAAATGGTCAATATAATCGCAGATAGGATAAAAGATCCCAAAAAGGTAGTCCTCTGTACAAGAAATGCTATGTGTGAAGAAGACGAAGAATACATGTTAGGAAAGCTAAGAGAAAAGTTAAACTATGAAGATGAAATATATTCTGGTACTTTAGGAGCGGTAATTGGAGCTCATTCTGGACCAGGGGCAATAGGAATAGGCTTCACAGAATTAGAAGAATAAAACAACAGGCATCTTAAGATTCCTGTTGTGAGAAAAAATATTATGTAAAATAAAAAACGCCTAATTTGGTAGTTGCATAAAGCCAAATGAGGTGTTTTTTAAAACTATCAAGTAACGAGAAAAAGAAGAGAACACTGTAAAGATTTCCAAAAAACTTTAGGATTAATTAAAAGGTGATTCTTCATGATGGTTGGAATACTTATAGCTTTTTTAATTGGCCTTCTTATCGGATTTAAAGGTCGGCTAAAATGGCTGAAAAAAATTAACCCCGTTTTATGGTCCACAGTTTTATTGCTTTTTTTTATGGGTTATGAAATTGGCAATGATGATTCTTTGATTTCTCAAATAACAGAAATAGGATTAACCGCCTTATACATTGCAGTTTTTTCAATTATTGGGAGCATTATCTTTACCTCTATTTACGAAAAGTTCTTTAAAAAGGAGAAATCTAAATGATACTGCTTTTATCTGCAGTTACTGCCGGAATAGTATCTGGTATTTACTTTAACTTCCATATACCGAGCAATTTAACAACTATCTTATTAATGTTTTTAGTTTTTAGTGTTGGGGTTGATATAGGAAGTGAAGAAAAGATCCTCTCAAAATTAAAAGCAAGCATGAAAAATATACTCTTTCAATCAATTTTAACTATATTAGGCAGTCTTACCTTTGGATCTCTGGCAATATTTTTTACGGGCTTGAATTTAAAAGAATCCCTAGGAGCTTCCGCAGGATTCGGTTGGTATTCTCTTTCAGGGGTTATGATAACCAATCTCTATTCTCCTGTTTTAGGAGCAATCTCTTTTACTGCAAATGTAATTAGAGAAGTTTTGGCGATAATTTTAATTCCTATAGTTGCAAAATGGTCTCCTTTAGGAGCAGTATCAATTGGGGGAGCAACTTCTATGGATTCAATGCTTGGAGTAATTTCAAAAAGCACCGATAAAGAAACTACTTTAATCGCCTTTGGTCAGGGAGTAATTCTTTCAATCTCGGTTCCTATTCTCCTAACAATCATTTTTTAAAATGACTGGGTTTATTTAACCGGAATGAATTTGTTTCTTCCAAATATTTGCTAAGTCTTTCTATTCACAATTTGCGCATTGCTAATATTTCTTTTGCTGCGTTGAGTAAAAAAAATCTTGAAAAATATAAGCCGATAATATAAAATAATATTAAACTATTATTGTGGGGGTGTTTTTATGAAAAAGGGAACAGAGATTTCGCTTTTTTTAGTTGTAATAATATTATTGGGGATAAGTATATTTTTTAATTACAAAATGTATGAACTGATTTCTAACAATACAACTATATTTCATGAGGAAAGTGAAAATGATTCTAAAACATTTGAAAAGTCTATACAATTATTAAAAGATGGAGACATTTTAAATGCAAATAATTATTTTATAAATTTCATTAATAAAGAAAAAAACAAATTTCAATATTTGGATAGTTACTCCAAAGAATATGTTCAAACGTTAAAAGATATACCTGATGTTTCGTTAAAAACAACATATCTAAATGATTATATATCTTTTTTATATAATCAATATCTAACAATAAAATCAGAAAATATAGATAATTTAACAGATTTAATATCTGAACTGGAAAATACATTAATTGGATATTACAATGAAGTTGAAGAAGACATGTTTCAAGATAATGAAACTATTTCTAATAATGAAATAACCGCTTATATCACGAATATTCTAAAAAAACCGGTTAATAATTTTCAAGAATATCAAGAAAATAAGAATAGTATCTATAATTATTTATACGAAGACTTTTCCGATCAAGAAGTTTTAGACAAAGTTAACACCTGGGAAGAAAAATGGGATAATTATTTTTTGATTTTAGATTTAACAGAACAAGGTAAAAAGTATTTAGATGCCTGTGATAATAAAAAAGACAATAATGAAATATATTTAGCAAAAGCAAACGAAATAAAAATGACATTAATATCTTATTTACCGCTTTTGAAAGCTGGAGAATCAGAATCAAATAAAATAATAAATGATTTTATTAATTTCTATGATAATTTCCTACTGAAAAAAGAAGAACAAATTTATAACGCTCTAAAAGCGAGAAATGATGAAATAATTGCAAGTAAGGATAAATACTATGCAAAAATAAATAACCTAAACAATTTAAAGATTGATTTAAATAATAAATATGCGAGTCTGGACTCTGAAACATATAAAGTAAAATTTGAAGAATTAAATAAAGAAATAACCTATGAAATTCAAAGTTTACAAAAAACTCTTTACAATGCTTACCAAAGATATGCCTTACAAAATTTTGAAGATTATTTCAATTATTCTAAGAGTTTAACATTGAATAGTGAAGAATCTAGAAAGTTGTTAGAATTATGCTTAGGTGATTTAGATACAACTCTACTGAATCAAGATGTAATGATGATATATAATGAAATCTATTCAAAAATATATAGTAAGTTAAACGCAGAAGAAAAAATATCCGCAAGTTTATACTTATTAGATTCTAAGAAAAAGGCATTAGAAGACTTTTAAGGGGTATAAAAATGCGAAATTTAAAAATGATAATAATAATAGTAATATTAATACCAAGTTACTCTTTTTCTGTAATGTTTGGGGAGATAGAAACAACAGAAAACACTCTGAGAATTCTATCAAACTCAGCTAGAATCATTAAAAATGAATATATTTACAACACTTCTCAATATCCAAATTATTTAATAACTCAACCTTACATAAATAACTTTAACAAGTACAAAGGTAATATATCCGAAAATATAATGGATCAATTTTTTCTAAAAGATGGTTGGCATAGAGTAATTCCATCTTTAAATAACAATGGAATAGATGGATTATATTTAAAATACAAAAATGATAGTCCAGTAGACATGATAGTTTCAGAATCAAAGTATGGTACTTCAAAGTTAGGGAACACATCTCATGGGAAACAAATGAGTCCAACCTGGATAAAGAATAATATAAGCAATCTAAAAAAAGATTTTTTAGAAATAAAATTTGATCCAAACATAGATATAAAAAAAGCTAGTGATAGTTTTGACCTTCCTATCTCCGGAAATAAAAGTGTGAAGGTTTATAGAATAAATAATAGGCTCTACATAAAAGATACTAAAAATATAGAATTAGTTAAAAAATCTATAAACAATCACGTAAAATATCTTGAAGGAATAGAAAACGGCAACCTAAATTATAGGAGAAGGCTTTTTAATTTCAACTTTGAAAACAATAATAATGTCTCAATTAAAATAATTGATATGGACAGTCAGAAAGTAACTCTCTTAAAAACTGAAAATTTTAAAAATCTTCCTCCATCGCATAGGAATGCAATTAAAAATGGAATAATTAAAAATGACATGACAGAATTAATTAAACAAGGGTATAATAAAAAAGCTGCCTATAATAAAGCTACTAAACAATTTGAAACCAGGCTAAAAAATAATGAATTACATAAATATAGCACTTCACAAATTTATAAGGTAAATCCATTATTAACAGATGCTTTAAAAATAGGATTTACATCAATTGGTATATCATTACTGGAAGAATTTATTCTAAGTAATATAACGGGTCAAAAAATAAATTGGAATAGAACTTTTCTAAGGTCCGCACTTATAGGTTCAGTTGAAACACCCATAGTACTATATTCAAGATTTGTAAAAAATCCAAGTCCTTTAGTCTCAAATTTATATATGCTAGCAGGGATTACAGCAGTTGATTTACTTTTAAGCTGGATTTCTGGAGATCTAACCAAAGAAACAATTTTAAATACCACTATTTCTTTTGGTGGTACACTGGCAGCAACTTTAATGGTTGAACCTGTTGTAAAAAGTGTTTTAATGTTTATAGCCACGAATTTTGGAGAAGCATCAACTGGTGTAGCTATTTCATCATTATCTGGTGCCGCTGCTAAAAAAGCTGCATTAGCTTGGCTTGGTGGAGGAGCATTATCAGCAGGTGGCGGCGGGATTGCTGCAGGTACAGCTTTAATTGCCGGAATTTCCGTGGGAGTTGTTGTTGTTACCATAATAGTTTATCAAGGATATAAAGCTTTTAAAAACCATCAACTAGATAATCTTATAAGAGAAGATACAATTCAATATTTAAAAGTGAAATATGAGTAAATTCCCATTGAGCTAAAGACTCAATGGTTTCCTTTCACCTTGAATTTATAAATAAATATTACATATCCAAAACATAAGCTAATCTTTTTTTATCTCTATTTTATCTTCCTCATTTAAGCTAAAACATTTTTTATTCAAAAATGTTTTATCAACAGTAAATATTTGTGCGCAGTCAACAATAGAATCTTTATTTAGATTTTTATATTTAGATTTTTCTAATTTATAATTATGAAAATACTTCAATTGATTATTTTTTGAATCACTACTTTAAAAATATATTTCTGTCAAACTGTTGAAATCCTCATTTATTCTTATATCATCATAGTCATTACTTTTATAACATTCTTTATTAGCTTCTTTAGCTAATAATTTAGCCCTATTATAGGCATATTCTGCTTTAATTTCTGATATTTTATAATCATCTAAATTTTCATTTCTATACTTAACAAAAAAATAAGGAATAATCTGATTAAATTCAGATAAAATCCAAGGAGCATCACGATGGCTTTCTTCTTCTAATTCCTTACCGTTTTTCATTTCATTTTCATGCCATACCTCTCTAATAATTTTTAATTCATTTATTTCAAAAAGGTCTAAATTAGGTTCAACAATTTTTTCTAATTTGTGAATAGTATAGATCTTATTTTCTCCTAGAACTTGTATTTTTTCTTTTTTTAAAAGTTTATTATTAACCATTTCTTCTATTATTTTTTGATAATCTTCTATAACAGGACCTCTTGGATATTTTACATAATTATAACCAGTTATTGGTTTTGAAAATTTCTCATAATATTTAAAATCAGTAAAGTATAAAAGTTTATTTATTTTTTTATACCATCAAAATTTTGAAAATTTGAAATATATAGCAGAATTAGATTAAATAATTTTGTTTTGTTTTTCTTCATAACTCCACCTCCACCTACAAATTATACCTAAGTTATACTAAAAAAATTTAAATTAAACATATTTTTACAATAATGAACTAGAGATACTTTTAATTATAATTATGACATCATTTTTTATGATTTTTATATATTGCCTCGACTAAACAAAGTGCAAGGAAAAGGAGCTTCAGCCAAATTTCTTAAAAAATTAATTTTCCGCTGAAATGCCTTTGGAGAGTTGCTGCCCTTGCAATATGTTTGTGAAATTTTCAATATAAACAGTAAATTTTAAACATTGTGATATTGATTTTTACCGCTCTCAGTATAACCGAATAACCTTTAACCTCTATCTTTTGTCTACAACTTCAATATCTCTTATGTATACCACTAGACTAAAACTCAAAATATTGCACGTATAGTCCTTAGTCAGTTGATTTTCTCTTCCAACAGAAAAACTGTTAAAGAATTATAGTTTAATTTAATAAAAGAACACTGAAGAGGTGCTACTAATGAGCTATATTAGAAAGATTACTAACAGTGATGAATTATCTAAGAAAACAGATTTACCATATGATCTAAAAAATAAACATAAATCCCTGCAAGAAGCGTTAAAAAAGTATAAAAATGAAGCATTAATCAATGAAGAAAACAGCATTTGAGGAAAATAACCTTTTTATTCCAAGTGAAGTTATAGCAGAAATAGTACATGTTTTAGAAAAAGTTTACTTATTAGACAAAAAACAAAATAATAAAATTCTTTCTGAATAAGTGGATTTTGACAATATCACTTCAAGCAATCTCTTAGCTTTATTCACACATTATTAGTTATATCTTATTTTAATTATGATATAGTATAAGTATCGATAATGATAAAGGAGAATCTTTATGCCTTATATTAGAACAGTTTCTGATTTAAGAAATAAATATAAACAAATATCAAAATTATGCCATGATGAAGACGAACCGGTATTCATAACCAAAAACGGTAAAAACGATATGGTATTAATGAGTCTAACTTTATACGAAAAAAAGAAAACTTTATATGAAAAGCAACAAGCTTTACTAGAAATATACCAAAAATTATCTGAAGCTGAAGCTGAAAGTGAATCAAGCAAAACCAAAATCTCCCATAGACAATTGATGGATGAAATGAAGGCCAAGATAAATGAGAAAAAAATATAATATTAACTATTTTCCAATTGCTCGAAAAGATTTGATCGATATTATGGGGTATATTCAGGAAGATAATCCTTATGTGGCGGTGAAATTCCTAGACCAAATTGAAGATACTGTCTATAAGTTAGAAGATTTTCCGTATCTGGAGGTTACACCTCAAGAAACTCATCTCCAATCTATAGGCTATCACATTCTAGAAATTAAAAACTATCTATTCTTCTATTTAGTAAAAGAAAACACTTTAGAAGTTCAGATCCGAAGAATTATTCGAGAAAAAAGTAAATACGATTTTTTATTATAAGTCCTTCTCAGGGCTTATTTTTTTTACAATTTTTTACCAAGGTTTAACGTCATACAACTTCAGCTATTTCTCCGTTAAGCAAACCAATGTGTACTGTCCTATTTTATATTAATTGCGACAAATAAAGAAAATATATTACCAGATATGTTATAATAAGTAAAAAATAAGTACTAATTGTGGTCAAAATCTAACTACAATTTTTCTTTTAGAAAATAAGGATGTGTAAAAAATGAAAAACATTTATAAAAACTTAACTATTAAAAACTTTAAAAGATTTAAGACCTTAGAAATAGAAGGCTTAACTGATATAAATTTGTTTTTTGGTGACAATAATATGGGGAAAACTTCAATAATTGAAGCTGTTTTTGCTCACAGCTGTGGGTACAATATTAATGCTCTCGTGAATAATTTATTATCGAAAAGACAAATGGGATATTTTAATGGTATATATGATTTTGGGGAGAACTTGATAAATTTATTCAACAAAGAAAATACCAGCTTCTACAATATGGAATTTTCTATCAGTACAACTAGTCAAAATGGTCAAAAAACCATCACAGATTATAAATTTACACCATCATACTTTTTAGAACCATTGAACGATGATTACACAAATATCAACGCTAATAAAATTGATTATAATATAAATAATAAATTAGAAAATAATACAGAGAATCAGATTGTGTATTTAGGAAACTTGAAAGTAAAAATAAATGGTAAAGAAAAAGAATTTAAAATCAATTTTCCCTTAAATATCCCATCACAAGAGCCTTTAAGAAGTTGTGTTTATCATGATATTCTTGACCATAGAATACCAGGAAGAACTATAAACATATATGGTGCTCTTAAAAGAAAAAATAAAATGAATGAATTTATCGAGGAAATTCAAAAAATATATCCTGAAATAGAAGATATAGAAGGAATACCGCTTCCAAACGGAGCGATGAAAATATATATCACTTTAAAAAATAAAAAGGTTTCTTTTTCAGATCTTGGGGATGGTTTCAGAAGATGGTACTATATTATAGGGAGCATGGTTTTATACCCAAAATCAATACACTTAATAGAAGAAGTAGACGCAACATTCCATCCAAACTCTATTCCCGATTTTGCAGAAACATTATTTAATTATTCAAATAATTATGAGAATCAAATCTTTATGACTTCTCATAATCAAGAATTTTTGCACATATTTTTAAAAGCTTTCAAAAATAAAGAGTTTCTAGAAAAAAATATTTCAATATTTACATTAAAAGAATTAGATAACGAACTGAAGATACTAAAATTAACTGGGGAAGAGGCTTTAATAAACATAGAAAAATACAATATGGAGTTAAGATAATGAAAACATTTATACTCTGTGAAGGAAGAACAGACAGTCATTTAATAGGTTTTTATCTTGAAAGTGCTAAAAAAGCTAAATTAGGATGTTATTTATCTATATATTCACCAGACTGGTCCTTAGATAAAATAACAGACAAAATTAAACAAATTGACTGGAAAAACCTTAAAGATATCAATTCAATATACGAAAAAATAGTTCAAGGACTATAAAAAGCGATTATTTCTCTACCTTTCATCTAAATTTCATGAGCCTTCAACACCTTTTGGACTATCTGTTCTTTAGTATATTTATTATCTTCTATTTCTTTTAAAAATCTCAAATCATCTTCATCTATTCTATACCCTTCAATTTCCATAGTATTTTTAACGTATTCAATTTTATTCAAAAAAGATCTATCTTTTTTTGTTGGCATGCTAACCTCTCCTACATTAATCGTACATTACTTTGGTTAATAAATAATAATTATTTCCATCTTTTTATTCTCTGTACAACCAAATACTCTCTGGTTTCTATCTTTTGTCTACAACTTCAATATCTTTTCCTGTAGCATTTAATAGTTTTTGAACAAAATCAATTCTTGGGTTTACTAAACCTCTTTCAAATCTTGATATTACTTGTTGTTGTACTCCTATTTTTGCAGCTAAATCTTTCTGTGTGAGATTATTTCTTGCTCTATATTCTATAACAGTTTCTATCAATTTATATTTTAATTGTAAATCATCATACATTTTTTTTATTTCTGGTTTCTTTTTCAGTATTTTTTCTTTTTCTTTTTCATAATCATATAATTTTTCCATTTTTATTCCTCCATTTCGTCTATTAATGTTTTATTCTAAATATTTCAGCAACTGTACTTTTATCCTCTTTTTTAGTACTATTGGATAATTTATCTATATATTTTTTTAGTTTTTTAGCGTAAACTAACTTCATAATTTCTTTCCTTCTTATATTATACAACATTTTTGTTGTATTTTGAAGTACTTATAAATACTTTGGCATAATTATACATATTTTTATAACTTTCTGCCAAAATAAATAAAAAAGGCACCAACAATAACAATAAGATGATATCTTTATTATACCACTAGACTAAAACTCAAAATATTGCACGTATAGTCCTTAGTCAGTTGATTTTCTCTTCCAACAAAAAAACTGTTAAAGAATTATAGTATAATTTAAAAAGAAACAATGAAGAGGTGCTACTAATGAGCTATATTAGAAAGATTACTAACAGTGATGAATTATCTAAAAAAACAGGTTTACCAAATAATCTAAAAAATAAAAATAAATCCCTCCAAGGAGCATTAAAAAAGTATAAAAATGAAGAATTGATAAATCAAGAAAACACCATTTGGGAAAAAGTCGTGAAAGATAAATATAAAAATAATTGATGCGAATGTAGTCTTAAGATATACTCTACAAGATAATGAATGTTTATCAAATAAAGCAATGGTAAAGGAGATATTGTAGTTATGCGCCAGTCTTTATATGAAAAGCAACAAGCCTTACTAGAAATATACCAAAAATTATGTGAAGCTGAAGCTGAAAGTGAAACAAGCAAAACCAAAATCTCCCATAGACAATTGATGGATGAAATGAAGGCCAACCTAAATGATATGATACCTCCAGAGTAGACACGTAATTAATAAAAAACTATATATTATCTTTTAGACTGTAATCTTTCATCTGAATTTTATGAGCCTTCAAGACTTTTTGGATTATCTGTTTTTTAGTATATTTGTTATCCACTATCTCTTTTAAAAATCTCAAATCATCTTCATTTATTTTATACCCTTCTATCTCCATAGTATTTTTAACATATTCAATTTTATTCAAAAAAGATCTATCTTTTTTTGTTGGCATACTACCCCCCCGCATTAATTGTAAAACCCTAAAGCAACAACATTATCTACTAAACAATTTTTTCAACATCTAAGTACATAGTTATTGTCCCACTATCTGATATATTCAACTCATTCTTATTTGAATCAAAGTATTTTTTTGTAAAATCAACAAAATTAACAACTTTTATGTTATATAACTTAACATATTTTTCCAAATCAATCATATATTAATTCATAACTTTCTTTAATATTTTTGATCGAATCCTTTTATTCTTTTTTGCTTCTTTCTTTTCTTGCTCAGAAAAAGCTTTTGAAAAAATATTCTCAATCATCTCAGCATCTTCTTTTTTATGAACTTCTATTGGTTTAAAATTTTTCATATAAATCACCTCTACATAAATTATACATAATTGTATTACTTCTTGGCAAGCAAGTAAATATCAAAAATACATCCTCCCAACTTGATATCACTAATATACGTTACCCTTGCACATACTAAACGAAAAGTGTACCACCCTATTACACAAATCCTGTATAATGAAATTTGGATTCATTCAATTTCAACTATTTCTCTTTTTGGTGATTTAAGAATTTCAGTTACAAATTCCCCAAGTAATTTACTGGCGTTTAGTATCTCTATTTCAACTGCTTTCCCATTCTCATCATAATTCACTATTATTTGCCCATATTCTTCAGCATGATGTATCTGTTTGTCTTCTAAGAGCATAGCCAATGTGTCTCCTTCTCTGTCATATCTTACTTTCATTCATATCTTCTCCTTTCGCCCGGATATACCGTAACTAACATTTTACAACACTTTGATTAATATATTATAAAAATAATACTTATTTTAAACTCCGCTAAATTTTTTTGAAGAATCCTAGCATAGCTGGGAAGGGACTTGAGCTTTTTCCTTTTACCAATTATAGAAATCATTCTCTCACTATCAGCATCACCTAAGAATTCGTATTTCTATTACCCATTTACGAAGCAAATACTTTTCCATCTTCCAACAGAAAAACTGTTAAAGAATTATAGTATAATTTAATAAAAGAACACTGAAGAGGTGCTACACATGAGCTATATTAGAAAGATTACTAACAATGATAAATTATCTAAGATAACAGATTTACCAGATGATCTAAAAAATAAACATAAATCTCTCCGTGGAGCATTAAAAAAGTATAAAAATGAAGAATTGCTCAATGAAGAAAGCAGGATTTGGGAAAAAGTCGTGAAAGATAAATATGAAAATAGTTGATGTGAATGTATTCTTAAGAAATCTTCAACAAGATAATGAACATTTATCAAAAGAAGCAAGTCTTTTTAAGACTTGCTTCTTTTATTTATAACATTAAAAACTGTTTTGATTTTTCTAAAGTACTTAGTGATCAAAATCTTTCTTCAGATCCATTAACTAATATAATAAGACATCCTCTTTAGTAATTAACTTCAAAAATATTACAGCATAAAGAAAATATTCCTAAAAAACACAAGCCAACTCAAAGTTTTACATCAAAAAATAGAATAAATATTTCTAATACTCAAAAGGCAAATAACTACTCCCAAAGTCCCCATTAGTGCTTTAAGTGGTATTTTTTTAGTCATAAGTGCAGCCATAGGAGCGGCTATACAACCTCCAATTATTAATCCTGCGATCACTGTCCAATTAAATTGTGAAGCCATTGCTAAAAATGCAACAACCTCTGATACTGTCACAAAAAACTCCGCTGCATTAACAGAACCTATTGTTTTTCTAGGGTTTTTTCCATCAGATACTAAAGTAGAAGTAACAATTGGTCCCCAACCGCCTCCACCAATAGCATCAAAAAAACCACCAACTAAAGCCAAAATGGAAAAGTGTCTTCTCCGAACTATTAATTCTTTTCGCTTTCTAGACAAAGTAAAAACTTTATAAATTATTCTAATACCCATAATTAGCAAATAAATACCAATAAATGGTTTAATTAAACTACCTTTAATGTTAACTAAAATATAAGCACCTAAAACCCCACCAACTATCCCAGGAATTACTAATTTTTTAAGCAAATTTTTATCTACATTCCCTAATCTAAAGTGTGAAAATCCCGAAATCAATGTAGTGAAAACCTCAGCAAAATGAACAGAAGCGCTTGAAATAACTGGCGGAATACCTACAGACAATAGCAAAGTATTAGAAGTAACTCCATATGCCATTCCCAAAGCCCCATCAATCATTTGAGCTAAAAAACCGATACCAATAAAAAACCATATAGAATCCAATTTTTATTCCCCCTTCTTAAAAACACTCTAATCAGAATTATTATACTCCAATTAGAGTGTAATGTCAACACATAAATAAAAGTGTTATAGTAATTAAAGATTAAATAATGAATTGGAATAAGATTAAAGAGGAAGTTTAAATTGGCTAATAAGGAAAAAATACAGTAAAAAAACTGGTTTTGTTTTTTAGTAACAGTTAATTGACCTCTAAGCGAACAACTTCTTTAAAAATACTTCTATCTCTCTTAGCCATTTTGTACCAGAAAATCAAACACATTATCCATTGATTTAATTGCATTATATACCAAATAACTTCCGCCCAAAGTGAGATAATACCAGCCGTTCTTTTAAAAAAGCATTATTATTAATAAAAGCCAAAATATTAATTAGTCTATGAACTTTTTCAATAACGTCTTTATGGAACCCTGATTGGCTAGACAACTTGGAATAATACTTATAATCATAATTATTAAACAAAAAGCTCACCCTTCTTATCAAGATAATAAGGTACAATTAAGTTCCATCTCTTAACTAAAAAGCCCTTCCCATTCTTCGCTTGTTCATTTAAGTATTTATTTGTTTTACCAATTCTTGCTTCTATCTTTTCTAAAAACAAATTTGAAATATTTAGATTTTCTTGATACTTTTCCATAAAAAAACCCACTTTCTGATAAAGAATCTTTTTATTGTACTCTTCTAAATATTTCATTAAAGATTCTTCATTCAAAACAGGAGAAATCTTTAATATCTCATCTATCTCATTTTCTCCTCCACAAAAAATAGGCCTATCAATACAATCAACAATAGATCTTTCCAAATCAGTGTATTTAATATCTTTATTCATCTTATACGTGGAAACTCCATTTTTAATACCTTTTCCAGAATATTTATAATAAAATCCTTCAAATTCAAAATCTTTAAAATATACATCAGACAAAACATAAACAACATTGCTTACTTGGTGAGATAACCCATGCAACTCAATAGCGCTGTGATAGCCTAAATAAGAAGTACTATTTATTTTACTTCCAATCAAATATCGATTACAACTATAATTATTATTAAACCCAACGAAACAATAAAGGTTCCTTCTAATTCTCTTTACAAAACCTTTTTTCAAATAAGAATTCAACAAAACTTTTGCATTATTTTTATTTCCAACTATTTCAGATGCTTCTTCTAAATTAAAAACTTCCAAATCTGAAAATTCTTCATAATACTTCATGATTTTATCAGTTCCTTTTTTAAAGAATAAATTAATAATTTAATTAACTTACTCTACTATTTTAGAACTATTATATACCAAGTTCCTTATTACTTCAATAAGTTAATGTTAAAATTAACTTTCTAAAAATATTTAGAACTATAAAAAAGGCCAAGGCTCTCGAAGAACACCTTGGCACTAACTACTAATAAAATTATAAAACTCTAAAGTTACAAAATAAGTATTTAAAAGCTAATTTAAGATAAACCTTTCACAATAAAGGCACTCTGAAATCGTCTAAGAACCTAATAATTTCCACAATATATTTCTATAAAATTTCTATAATATAAACATAAAATAAAAAGCCTTATTTTAAAGGAATATAGAAAGTAAAAATTAAAACGCAATGTGTTATAATAAAAAAATACAAAAACTATCTAAAGTTATATTTAATAACAGTTTTATAATAAAATAAAGGATTTAAGTATTGTCCGAACTATTAAATCATAATTTAAACCTACAATCTATGTAATAATCAATAAATAAGGACTAAATAGCTAATGTAAATAAAAAGTAAATGATTATCTGGACAACTGAGGTGATAATATGGACTTGATACTACCAAGAAAAAACATATTAAAACTCGAAAAAGTAGATATCACAAACAAAGAATGGCTTTACCTGATAAAAAACGATACTAGACACTCTCTAAAAATAGAAGGGATAGTCGCTTCAGAAAAAGATTTAAAATCTATAATCAAAGGCAATTATGACCAAGATGACGAAATAATAAACTATTTCTCCACAGCTAAGCATTGGTACAGTTATGCTATAGAATTATACAAAGACAACGAATTTGACCTACGCAAAGCCACAATAAGGCAAATACATAAACAACTATTAAGTGAATCATCAAATGAAAAAATAAGCGGAGGATTCAGAAATAATAAGGTAGATATTTACAATGCACCAAACATAAATCCTCCGGAAAATGACATAGAATTCTGGGTTGAAAACTGGATAAACTACGTAACTTATTCATTAGAAAAATATAATATATATCAAGCGATGGCAAGAATACATAATTATTTTGAAGGTATTCACCCTTTCAACGATGGTAACGGTAGAACCGGCAGAATAGTTATGAACTATATATTGTTGATGAAAGGATATCCAAACATTGTAATAAAAGGATTGAAAGAAAGCGATAGAAAAGAATATTATAAGGCTCTCGAAAAAGGTGATATTGGAGTAAATCAAGTATTCAAAACAACTCCAAACAAATCTCCACAAGAAATAGACAAAATTATAAACAAAGGGAACTTCGAATACTTAGAACAACTCATAAAAAGAGATTTAATAGAAGCGTTCGATAACTATATATGTATGGAAGAACAAGATTACTATACAACCGAAGAATTGGCAAAAATATTGAATAAAAAACAAGACACAATATCAAAAGACATAAGAATGGGAAGGTTAATAGCAAAAAAGCAACAGGGTAAATGGCTTATACCAAAGAAATACATAAACGTCTTAAACAATTCAAAAAGCGCTATGGAAGAAAAAATACAAAAAGAAATATTTTGTTATACAGCAAAAATTAACGATGCTTTTAATTACGGCGTTGGGATATGTTTAGATGAAGCAATGGATTTAATGATAGCAGTAGAAAACCAAAAACTATTAAAAGAACTAAAAGATTTTTTAGACATACAAGAATTATTGAAAAATAAAGAAACCTACTACAACAAAAACGTAAAAATAAGGTATATCACTTCAAGAAGACAAAATCATAATGAAAACTCTTTGCTACTAGCAATAAAAATATCTCCTGAACTCTTTAAAAAAATAAAAAACAAATATAACTATAAAATCATAGTTATTCAAGAAAATAATGAAAAAAAGTGGATAAACCTTGGGGCATCAAAATTATAAGTTGCTGAAAAAGCAGCTTATTTTAAAAGTTAAGCGTATGTCATCCTAAGCGACTGTGTCAACTTGAAGATACTGTATTTTTATCCACAACAAACACTACTCTAAGCAGGACCAAAGAGCCCAATGTTTCCTCCGACTCCAACTAACCAAAATTTTCATCTTTTATCTCCATAGAAATTCCTATAAACTCCTCTAATACCAATAACACTATCCTATTTTCCACCAAAATCCCTTTCTATGCTACTCCAATAACTTTATACACAAAAAAAGTAAAAAAATGTGGCATAATTGTATCAAAATACACGCTTTTCTATTAGAAAAGAGGGTGATTAAAATCAAAGATATCTCAAATAAAAAATTAAATGAACTATTCAATAAAAACAAAGGGATTCTAAAAACGAATCAATTAAAAAAAGCAGGCTTTTCAGATAGAGAAATAAAAAAATTACTAATACAAGGAAAAATAAATAAAATAAAAAGAGGATATTATGAAATAAATAACAACACATATCCCGAAGATGTTATAATTGCAAGACTATTCCCAGAAGCAATAATATATTTAGAAAGTGCATTATTTCATTATAAATACATAGACAGAGTTCCTTCTAAAACGCAAATTGCTGTCAATAAAAACAATGAAAAATCAAAATATAAAATAGATTATCCACTGATAAAAGTCTTCTATATAGAACCAAAAATATTACAAATAGGTGTTGACTATTATGAAAAAATGGGAATAAAAATAAAAATCTTCGATAGAGACAAAACCATATGTGATGTAATAAGATATAGAAATAAATTAGATGTTGAAATATTCAGAAAATCCATAAAATCATATATAAATGACCAAAACAAAAATCTAAAAAATTTAGAATTATATTCAAAAAAATTAAATATACAAGATAAAATAGACAAATACCTAGGAGTATGGTTATGAAAAAAAATTTTTCTCTTTTAGAAAAAGATCTTTATACTCACTTATCAAGCTATATTATGCTCAATCTTTAAAATTTTTTCATCCGTTTGTTCTACCCTTACCCCTATACTTTTTAACAAATTTACCTGTTCTTCTAATGTTTTAAAAACCTTTTCCACAACATTCACCTCTTCCACAGTATATAAAAAAACTCCAAGCTGTTTTTATTTTAAACAAATGGAGTGAAAGCGAAATAGCTTTGAATATATGATTTTTGATACTAAAAATTTTTAATAATGGAATTATTTTCTTTACTTCTGAAGAATAACGTGGTAAAATTAAAAAAAGATAAAAAAGCTTATATAAAAAGGGTATAATATTTTTAATAACGGAACGTTATTCTTCGAATATGAAGAATATCATGGCAGAATTAAAAAAGGGTGAGTCAAGTGGATGTGTTAACTAAGCTGGCGAAGTATCCGGTTTTTACAATCGATGATGTGAAAAAGCTTAAAGGTAATGAGAAGACAGCGTATACTCAGCTAAATCGTTTGATGAAAAGAGACTGGGTTAGGAAGATCAGAAAGAATATCTATTCTGTTGTAAATCCAACAACAGGGCAGATTGTAGCAACTCGTTATCAAATCGCTTGCGCCATAACCGACACTGCATATATCTCTCATCACAGTGCTTTTGAATATTATGGGCTGGCGAATCAAGTGTTTTATGAGGTGTATGTTTCATCTGAAACAAAATTCAATCACTTTGAATATGATCATGTAACTTATAAATATGTTGCATCTCGGATGAGTGAGGGTATTTTAGAAGCAAAGAACACAACCGGGGTTAGAATAACAGATATGGAACGGACAGTTGTTGACAGCATAAGGGATTTCAATAAAATAGGTGGTTTTGAAGAATTGTTAAACTGCCTGGAAGGAATCCAATATTTGGATGAGAATAAACTAAAGCGATATCTTGATATATATAATACCCAGGGACTATATCAACGGGTAGGATATCTCCTTGATCATTATCGAAAAGAGATACAGTTATCAAAAGAGTTCATAGAATATTGTAAAAGTAAAATAGGAAAAAGCACACGGTACCTTGTGAGTGAAACAAAGGGCAATAGCTTCTATAATAGTGAATGGAAACTGATGGTGCCGGAAGATTTATTTAAAATAACGGATCAAGGAGGCCATATACTTGTCTAATTACGACATATTTATATGATGTAAGAAATCTGATTCACTATGGTCTTTTTGATAAATCGCAAGAGAAGATGCTCAAGAAGTGTGTTGTATTCTATGCTGCCATATCAGCGAGAGATAAAAATAGTATAATGTGGTGAATACATTCCAGAGCTCTTATTTGAGGATAAGAAGATTCTAGAACGAATTAGAAATCACCCAATGGCATTATGGAAAACAAGAGAAGTAAAATAATAGCAAGAAGATATAGAAATAGAAGAATTGGTGAATTTCTTAAAGAATTAAAACTAACTGAAGGTCGTTCAACAGGTATTCCAAAAATAAAAAAATCGTTAAAAGATAACAATTCAACAAACCCAAACTTTCAAACTGACGAAGAAAGATCCTATTTCATTGCAGAAATTCAAATTAATGATCTTTTTAAAGAAGAAGCCCAAGAAGGGGCCCAAGAACAAGCCCAAGATATAAAAATAACATTAACCAATACTGAAAAAAAGATAATAAAAATCAGGCTTTTTATGCTTTAGAAAAAGATCTTTATACTCATTTATTACTTAATAGTACTTTTCAATCTCTGAAATTTTTTACCAGTTTGTTCTTCTAATGTTTTAAAAATCTTTTCCAAAACCTCCACCTTTTCCCCTGCATATAAAAAAGGCCAAGGCTCTCGAAGAACACCTTGGCACTAACTACTAGTAAAATTATAAAACTCTAAAGTTACAAAAGAAGTATTTCAAAGCTAATTTAAGATAAACTATTCACTATAAAGGCACATTAAGCATGACCAAAGAGCCCAATGTTCTTTTACCAGCAACTATTTTTCTTTAAATGTCTCTAATACCATCAACCCTATCTTCTTTTACCACCAAAATCTCACTTTCCGTTTCTATAAATAACTACATAATACACACCAACAATTCCAACGCTCTTATTTTTCTTAATAAAAACATTCTCAAGGTCTACAAGATGAAGATTGCCTTTATCATCTGAATATCCTTCCATCTCTCTAACAAATATCCAGTTTCCAACATTAGACTATTCATAATCTAAAATTCTTTTAGATTTTTTTGCCAAAGCCTAAAGCTTATCTTTCTCATATTTCAATGAAACGATGATAATCATATTTTTTATGATAAAATTAATGTAAATAATGAAAATAAAAACAAATTAAGGAGTTTTTACAATGAAAATAACCATAAAAAATTTTGGACCTATAAAAGAAGGGAAAATTGAAAATAATGATCTTACCATAATATGTGGTCCAAACAACTCAGGAAAAACATACCTAACTTATTTATTTTATGCTATTTTCTCCAAAATATCAAAAAATTATTCGTTTAATTCTCAAAGAATTCATAGAGGCCATAATCTTTCAATATTAGATATTAAAAATAAAGACGCATATAAGTCTCTAACAGAAATAAAATTAGATATCAAAACAATAGCAGATGAATATAAAGAAAATATTTTACCAAAATTAATTCAAGAAGCAAAGGATGAGTTACCTAATTTTTTAAACATGGAAAAAGAATTATTATCAGATGCTATCATAGACGTTGATCTCACAAAAAAAGAACTTTTAGAAAAATTTGAAAATAAAAATACTGAAGATAGAAGACTAGGACTTATAAATGACCTAGATATAAAAATAGAACAAATTTCTAAATACAAATCACATCTTACCATGAACCCTTTAGATTTAGACCGCATACCGGATAAGCTTTTTAAAGTTGTTATGAAAAATTTTATATTCGATTACATATACGAAAATATTTACTCTTCAGCCTTTTTAATTCCCTCAATAAGAGAAGGAATCAGCATATATTATAACGAATTAAATTACTTAAGAACAATAAATTCTAATATATTTAGGGACTTATATAGAGAAAACAAAAACCAAAATATAGATACAAAATTATATGATCCTTCATTAAGGTATAATTATCCAAAACCGATAGAAGATTATTATAATTTTTTACTAAGTTTAACTAATAACCAAAAACCTAACGACCTATTCAAAGATTTAGCAGAAGAACTCCTCAATATTTTAGAAGGAAATTTTTCCAAAGATAACACCGGTTTTTATTATATTCCAAAAAATGCAAATATAAAATTATCGTTAAGTAATTCATCTTCAATGGTAAAATCATTATTTGGATTATATTATTATCTTCTTTATTACGCAAAAAAAGGAGACATTGTATTAATAGACGAACCAGGAATGAACTTACACCCAGATAATCAAAGAAGATTGGCTCAATTCTTTGCAAAAATGATCAACTCAGGATTAAAAGTAATAATAAGCACGCATAGTGATTTCATAGTAAGAGAAATAAACAATCTAATGTTATTATCTCAAGATTTTAAAGGAAAAGGAGAAATAATAAAAGAACATAATTACTCGGAAGATATGATTCTAGACTATAAAAAAGTCACTTCATATTTTATAAATAATGGTAAAATAGAAAAATTAGCATTTGACAAATTAAATGGATTAAACCTAAAGAATTTCAAAGATTCAATAAACAAAATACAAGATATATCAGATGACATATATTTTTCTATCACGGAAAGCGAAGATGAAGATATTTGAAGAGCAAAGAATATACATCATATGACCTTTACAAACATATCTTGGATAACATTAATCAGGAATTTCAATTTCAAAAAAACGAAAGATATGAAATGCTAATAGAACCGGATAAAGGAGCTAAAAATAAGGAAGTTGAACTTGATTTCAAAGATAAAGGAAAAATAATATTGGCATTTGACCCAGCAAATTTCAAAAAACAAAAAAAAGATCTAGAGATGTTCCCCATTTTTTCAAAAGATAAATCTTTTCCAGATTACATAATAATACCGGAACCTGATGATGAAAGTAATTTATTCATCCTTCACGTGGAGCTAAAGTCAAATAAATACAATACAGAAGGTTACCTTTATAAATTTATTAATTCTGGAAAAACATTGAGATGGATTTCAGACATAATGGTAAATGATCTAGCAAAAAAAAGCAATAATAGTAATTTTAATTTTGAATTATTTTCAAACATAAAAATAATCCATAGATTCATAGTTATTGATTCTAGAAGACTTATAAAGAGGCTAGGAGAACAAAAAGGAGAGAATTATTATCCATACGAAATTAAAACCGAACTAAAAATCCCCATTTTATTAATCGGAAATAGACAAAAACTTCATATAAATAAATTTCTAAACCCAAAACCACCTTACGCCATATACAAAATAGACAACTATACAAGAATATTATAAAAGAAGAATCATTGTCAACAACCCCCAGCTAAAGCAAGGGGTTTGTAAAAGCCCATGTTGGCTAGCATAAGTCCTAACCGAGTACGTTATTTTAGTTACCACACCATAGAATGATGTCCTAGTTCTATATTCAATTATTGCAAGCCACTTCTTCTACCCTTAACCCTCTACTTTTTAACAAATCAACTTGTACTTCTAATGTTCTAAAAACCTTTTCCAAAACCTCCACCTCTTCCACTGCATATAAAAAAACGCCAAGCTTTTTTTATTTTAAACAAATGAAGTGAAAAAGAAATAGCTTTGAATATATGATTTTTGATACTAAAAATTTTTAATAATGGAATTATTTTCTTTAATTTTGAAGAATATCATGGCAAAATTAAAAAAGGATGAGATAAGTGTAAGTATTTTTTAAATTGAAATATTGATGTATTATTCATTCTAAGCTGTCTTACCCAAATCTTCACTTTTAGAATATTTTTCTACATTTTCATCAAATGATACTTCCAAATTATACATTTCATAATTTGTATTCCATTAATTATCATATAATTCATCATTTTCTTTAAATTCAATTCCAAAACTTTCCATTTCTTTTCTTAACTCTTCGTTGGATAACGTATCTAAATATTTAATAAAATCGTCTATATTATTAATCATAAAAATACCTCCTCTTGCTATTGCTAACCGAAAACTGTACCACCCTGCTAACCCAATTATGAACCATAATTTCTTACCTTTGGTTTCTGTAACGGTAGCTTTCTCCGTTGAATAGTATTATCTTACTGTAGAAGTAACTTTCTTTGTATATCCCCATTTCTTTTGCTATCGCTCTTTGACTTTTGTGTTTGTTAAAATACGAAACTCTTATATAATTGTATTGTACCATCTCTATCACCTTTCTTTTCCTCCTGTAGAATGCTTTTTTACCAAATTTCATTATACAGGATTTGTGTGATAGGGTGGTACACTTTTCGTTTAGCGAACTCTTATTTTTGGTACACTTTTCATTTAGTATGTGCACCAAGAAGTAAATATCAAAAATACAAATTAATAACAAAAAAGATACCAACCTAAGTTGATATCTTTTTTGTTATTTAGAGGTTTGAATCCCCTCTGAAATGAGAGATTAGAGATTTTACCTTCGTTCTTACCAACAACCAACAACAGGGAATTTGTTTAACAAATTCTCAATATCTTCCAACAGAAATCACCTGTCATTCTGAATCTGTTAAAAATTAAAAATCTTTACTATATATGCATTTCCTTTTTAATTTCCTCTAAAGTATCCACTTCTTTAAACGGAGCATATTCCCCATAAGTTCTTTTAAGACTATTTATATTTTTCCCTCCAATAACTCCTAAATAATCTCTCATTTCGTCATTTTCTTTTATTATTTTCAACGCTTTTTTCATATCCATTTTTATTAACCAAGTTCCTTTTTTCCCAACTCTTCTTGCATACAAATAACTCATACTAATCACCTCTGTTATCTACTTCTAAAAACATTTCATACCAAAAATCAATAAATTCTTTATCAATATTTTTTGGTGCTTCAGGCAAATTATCTAACCATTTTCTCAGTTTATAGGAATATTCCTCATAGTTTTCTTTATTATCGCTTTTATATATAATTTCATGGGTATAATAATTTAAAATAGCATCTTTTCTATTCCAAATTTGAATTTCAACAGGAAATGACTTTGGATTGAATCTAAAATATAAATGAATACCTCTATAACCATCATCTTTTGATTTATGATCTTTATAAAAATCAACTACTTCAAAACCTTTATCATATTTATAAACTTTCTCAATTATTTCTAAAACTCTTTCTTTTTCAATATTTACAATAATTCTAAAAGCTAAAGAGTCATTGCAAACTTCTCTCAATTGTTTTGATTTTCCTATATTTTTATTCCATTTAATTTTAAGTGACTCTAAAGATTTTAACCTATAGCTGACATTCATTTCGCTGCTATCAAAATGATCAATTATCCCATTTATATCATATTCCTCAATTATCTCATAAAAACTCAACATATTATCAAAAACTTCATTTATGTCAAAATTTTCAATAGTTTTTCTTAAAGAGGGAAAATTTTCATCAAATATATTATTTTTTTGAATTTCTTCAATTAATTTAGAAAGTGTTTTATTAACTTTATAAAAGTTATCTTCCCCCATCTCTCACCTCTATTATACCAAATTTTTATTAAATCATTATATATACATATGTTCGTATAATTATACATAATTTTTTACTATTTTTTCAAAAAGAAAAAATAGCGTATTGGCATTTTGATAGTTTAGTTTTTTGGTTTTTCTAATTGCAAAACTACTAAGCTCCCAATTCACAACCCTGTTACATTCTTCGCTCCATAGGCACATTTATCAGAAATCTTCGATTTCTACTGTTCAATATTTTTTAAATTGTCATTCAAAAATTCTTTCAATTTATCTGTTTTATAGGGAGATTCTATCATACCTTCTAAGTATTTTTCTTTATTACTATAATCTATATACAAATTTTTTCTCTTTAAAAGAATTCTAAAATATTCTCTAATAACTCGACCATTTCCTTCCCTAAAAGGATGTATAATATTCAATTCTGTAATATAATACGTTAATTTTTCTATTAATTCATCATTTTCATAATCAATCAAATAGTTTTCTTCTTTTAAACTTTCAAAATAATCACTCATTAAATTATCTAAATAAGAATAATGAGCAAATTTAAACTCACCTTTTGTAAGGTCAACAACCCTTAATTTACCAGCCCAGCTATAAATATCTCCAAAAATATATTTGTGTAACCACATAAAAAAATCATAATTTAGTTCTTTTTTATCAAAATTTTTAGACTGTAATAATAAAATATTAGATTCAGTGATAATTTTTTCCACTAAATCTAATATTTTTTTATCTTTAATATCAAGTTTATTTTTTAAAACAAAAGAATCTTTATAACAATAGTAATTATCTTTTAGACTATAATCTTTCATTTACATTTTATAAGCCTTCAAGACTTTTTGGATTATCTGCTTTTTGGTATATTTGTTATCTTCTATCTCTTGTAAAAACCTTATATCATCTTCATCTATTTTATACCCTTCTATTTCCATAGTATTTTTAACATATTCAATTTTATTCAAAAATGATCTATCTGTTTTTGCTGGCATACTAATCCCTCCTGGATTAATTATACACTACTTTGATTAATATTCTATAAAAAATAATAGTTATTTTAATTTCCTCTAAACGTCTTAGAGGAGTACCTGGTATATTTGTAATTCGTTTGTTTTTCATGTTTATCAAAAGTCATTGAAAAAGTAAAAACTAAAACTCTTCTAAAATAACTCTATCTAAAACTCCGTGAAGATAAGATATCACAACCCCATAGTTGAAAACAGGAATACCCTGCTCCTTTATGTACTCCAATCTACGCATCATCATTGTTCTAGTCAGAGTGCAACCTCCACAATGTATTATTATCTTGGTGTCTTGCATGTCTTTTTCATCCGGAAATTCTTTACCTGCGATATAATCAAACTTTAAATCTTTGTTTGTATATTTCCTTAGCCAGTTAGGTATCTTCACCCTACCAATATCTTCTGACAAAGGCCTGTGAGAACAGCCTTCCATAATCAAAATTTTATCTCCATCTTCGAGTTCTTCAATAATATCTACATCTTTTGATAAAAGATTCAAATCCCCTTTATGCCTTGCTTCTAAAATAGAAAAAGTAGTAAGGTTTACATCATCCGGCACTTTTTTAGCAACTTCTTTTATCGCTTGAGAATCGGTAATAACAAGTTTAGGTTTCTCATTCAACTTTGATAAAACTTCCGGAATGCCTTCCACAGAAGTTTGAATTGGAAAAGCCTTTCTATCCAATACTTCTCTAATAGCTGTAACTTGAGGCATTATCAATCTTCCCTTTGGAGCGCCTGTATCCACAGGAATAACAAGAACCACAATATCATTTTCTTCAATAAATTCAGGAATCAAGGGAACCTCTTTTTCACTTGGTGCAATCTCTGTGATTTTCTGTTTTAACTCTTCTATTCCCTCTCCACTCTTAGTTGAAACTCTAACTAAATTCTCTCCATCTATCTTTACACTCTTTGCCCTATCCAAATCCATTTTATTCAAAACTATCAAATATGGTATATTATGTTTATTAAACTCATCAATAATCCTATAATCATAGTCATCCAAATCTTTATCTACAACTAAAAGCCCAATGTCTCCCCTCATAAAAGCTCTTTCTGCTCTTTTTACTCTTTTTTCCCCTATTTCTCCCTCATCATCTATTCCAGGAGTATCAATAAGAGTTACAGGGCCAATCGGTTGTAATTCCATACTCTTATAAACAGGATCGGTAGTTGTCCCAGGAGTATCGGAAACAAGAGCTATATCCTGTTTCAAAAGGGCGTTTATCAAGGATGATTTTCCAACATTTCTTTTCCCAGTTATAATTATATTTAGTCTATACCCACCTATTGACACTTCTTCACCTTCCTAAAGCTTTAGTAGTTAGATGGCTAATTCTCAAACTTCTATTTTCCAATTCATTTATTCTTTCAAAAAAATCAATTTCAGTTTTATTATCATAAACACTGCAATTTTCTCTAAAATTATAAAGTTTTTTACCTCGAGCATTTCAAACATTAAACGCCTTTAAAAATATAAATCTCTCTCACCAGCTTTGATTCTTTCTATTCTTTCAAGTAGAGTATTTCTTATTTTCTCACTCTTTATGTTATTAATCTCTTTATCAATAACCCTTAAGCAAGACTCTTTAGTCTCTTCAGAGGCATAATCAAATACATACTCCATCAAAGTGCTGATAGCGTTTGGAGTACAAAATCTCTTTACAAAACCGGGAATAGCAAACTCCATAAAATGCTCTCCCGTTCTACCAAGCCTATAACAAGCGGTACAGAAAGAAGGAAGAAACCCTTCATCGGTCAATTGTTTTATTACTTCATCAAGAGACCTCTGATCTCCAAGTAAGAACTGTGATTTTTTGTAAGCCTCTTCATCGTTAGTTGAATAAGCCCCCACCCCTATATTTGAGCCCGCATCAATTTGAGAAACTCCAAATTGCATCAACTCATTCCTGATCTCAACAGGCTCTCTTGCGGTTAAAATTAATCCTGTATAAGGAACGGACAATCTTAAAATAGCAACCAGTTTTTTGAAAGTGTAATCATCCACCAAATGAGGCGGCCTCTCTGAAATTGGAGTGTTTACAGCCGGTTCTATTCTTGGAAAAGATATTGTGTGAGGGCCAACATTAAATCTCTCTTCCAAATGAATTGCGTGAGATAACAATCCCATCATTTCAAATTTCCAGTCATATAAACCAAACAATGCACCTATTCCAACATCATCTATCCCACCTTGAAAGGCCCTGTCTAATCCATACAGCCTCCATATGTAACTTGATTTTGGCCCAGTTGGATGTAGTTTCTTATACGTTTCATAATGATAAGTCTCTTGAAAGATTTGGAACGTTCCTATACCCGCTGCCTTTATCTTCTTGTAATCATCAATCGTTTGCGGTGCAGCGTTGATATTAACCCTTCTAATGTTACCTTTACCGCTTTTAACAGAGTATACTTGTCTAACGGTTTCTGCAATGAAATCAGCATCATACTTAGGATGTTCTCCATATACAAGGATCAACCTCTTATGACCCTTATTCACCAAATAAGTTGTTTCCTCTCTCACTTGTTCTAAACTCAAAGAATTTCTAACAATCTCCTTATTCGACACTCTAAAACCACAATACTGACAATTATTAACACATTCATTCCCAATATACATAGGGGCAAAAAGAACGATTCTATTTCCATACACATTTCTTTTTAAAGCTTTTGCTCCTTCAAAAATTCTATTCACTAAGCTTTCATCTTCACAGTTCAATAAAACAGCCATTTCCTCTAATTCTAATCTTTGTTTACTCAGTGATTTAGCGATAATGTCTTCTACTCTTTCTTTTTCAGGATTCTTTGTTTCTTGCAACAGAGTATTTATTTTCTCCTCATCGATAAAAGCCTTTCTGTTATCATCCCTTATATAAACCATATAAACACTCCTCTCTAATATTTTAAAGTGTGTGATTGAACCTTTACACCATTTATCTGTCCAAGTTTTCCGTTAAGTGATCCAATTTGATCTGTTGTCCCTTTAAAAACAAGAAAAATAATAGCAACATTCTCTTCTCTCATTGGATAACCTACTCTCAAATAAATATTCTCTGCATTCATATGAAGAATTTCATTGACTTTGCTATACGCCGCTTCTCTGTCGGTAATAGCAATAGAAATCATAGCCGTTTTAATATCCATAAAAAAAATCCTCCTCCTTGTGATAAAATTCTCAAAGGAAGAGGAAATTATATCTCATCCGCAGTGTTAAAAAAATCAGATGATCCCATTCATTTTCGTCTTCCTTTGATGTTAGAACAAATCCTTCATCTCAGGAAAAATATTCAATTATTCATTTGTTCATTTATTAACAATCTCAGTATAACACTGTAACTTTACAAAAAAATAAAAAAAAGACAAACTGAAACCGACATTCCTTAGAAGGGTGGGCAGCGGGGGAAGGGCGCTAAAAAGAACTTTTATCAATAAATATAATAGAAAAACTATTAAACAAAAAAGCTACAACAAACCTTAATGGGTGGGGTGCGGGGGTAGGGCGCTAAAATAGCTTTTGGCATTAAATATAATAGAAAAAATATTAAACAAAAAAGCTACAATAAACCTTAATGGGTGGGGTGCGGGGGAAGGGCGCTATTAAATAGCGTTTTATTTATGCCTTAGATAAACCTTCTTACCAATTTTATAAAAAATATAAACAATTAAAATTATTATATTGGCAAAAACAGCCCCTGAAATATCTATAATAACATCATTCAACGCAGACCCTCTTCCAACAAACTCTTGAGAATATTCATCTATTGAAGCTATAAGTGCCGGTAAAGACACTCCAAGTAGAGTCCCTATTAAAAATCTCTTTGAATACAAATAACCAAACAGCCAAGAAAACACCCCAAGTATAAAATATATTCCAAAATGGGCACTTTTTCTAATAAGAGCTATAGAATCAGCATATTGATCTCTAAGCCACAACTTCTTTAAAAATACTTCTATCTCTCTAAACCATTTTGTATCTGAAAAATCAAATACATTATCTATTGATTTAATTGCATTATATACAAAATAAGATTGATTTGAAGATTCCCCTGGATTCCTTGTTCCAAAAAACAAAATAACTCCCACCCAAAATACTAAAAAAGCAAATGCTATTATTATATATCTTTTTCTTTTCATAAAATCACCTGTTTTATTCCATAACAAAACCACCCTAAATAATATGATATCTCCAAAGTAAGTTTTGTAATTTTTATTAATTACGTGCCTACTTAAGAGATGTTATGTCAATTATTCGGATGCTTTATTTTCTAATTGATTTATTATATTTTTTGCTTTTTCTTTATCATATAGCCACCAATTTGACTTTTTAATCTTATTAATATCTTTTTGTGAAAATCTATATTTTATTACTTTTGCAGGAGAACCAACGGCAACCGCAAAATCCGGTATATCATGAGTTACTACTGAATTAGCCCCAATAACAGCACCATCTCCTATTTTTACTCCTCTTAATACTATTGCATCTGCTCCTACCCACACATCATTTCCTAATGTACAATCTTCTTTCGTTAATTCTTCATAAGAGTTTTTATACATTATAGCACTGGTAGAAATTTTATTTAAATCATGCTCACCAGGTCCAATATGTACATTATTACCAATAGAACAATAATTACCTATTTTAGATTTAGTAATAAAACAATTATATCCTATATATGTATTAAAACCTATATCTGAATAATTATCTATACTAGTCCTTTTCATTATTTTATATTTTTTATTGTAATATTTAAGCGGTATAGTTTTATTATAATATAAATTTAGAATTCTATTAATTATTTTTTTTAACATTTAACCATCTCCTAATTTTATTATAATTAATAATTGCTATTGCTAATCGAATACTGTACCACCCTGCTAACCTAATTATGTACCATATAGAAAGAAGAAGTTCTTTCCTATCTCTTTTTATACAAAAAGAGAAAAATCAAATCTTTACTAGTTTCCTTTAATTCCTTGTCTTCGGTTTCTGTAACGATAACTTTCTCCGTTGAATAGTATTATCTTACTGTTGTGGATTAACCTGTCTATAATCGCTGCTGTCATTCTTTCATCGTGAAATACTTTACCCCATTCTGCAAATTCAAGATTGCTGTTTATCAAGATAGATCCTTTTTCATACCTTTCGGAGAATATTTGAAACATGAGTTGTGTTACTTGGTTGGATAACTCCACGTATCCTAGTTCATCAATTATTAGTAAGTCTACTTTGCTCAACTTTTTTTGGAATTTTGTTAGTTGTCTCTCTTCCTGCATTTCAACTAAGAGGTTCCCAAGATTGGCTGATGTGAAAAAACTTACTGTTTTCCCTTTCTTACATGCTTGTATCCCTATCGCTATACTTATGTGTGTTTTCCCTGCTCCTGGTGATCCTAAGAACAAAAGATTTGTCTTTTCTTCGATGAACTTACATTGACTGAGTTCCAGTATTTCTTTCTTTGATAGGTAAAGGAAGAATAACTTCCTTTGTATCCTTCTTCACAGATGAGTTCGTATATGCGCCTTTTGGTTAACTTTTGGTTCTTGGGTTGCTTTGAATTGTATTCTAACAAGTGTTTGATACGTTTTTTAAAATCACCATTTACCGGTTTATCTCTGTCAACATTCATACGATACTTCTGTTCTGGATTCTTGATGGCTCTTTTAACTGTCGCTCTGTGTATCCCCATTTCTTTTGATATCGCTCTTTGACTTTTGTCTTTGTTAAAATACAAAATCTTATATAATTGTATTGTACCATCTCTATCACCTTTCTTTTCCTCCTGTAGAATGCTTTTTTTACCAAATTTCATTATACAGGATTTGTGCGATAGGGTGGTACACTTTTCATTTAGTATGTGCAATAATAATTAAAATTTAAATTAATGTTATCCTAATAAGGAACTATAATATACAGAATTGAAAATAGAAGTTACAGAAATAGCATATATGAACGACTTTAGATAAAATTTGTTACTAAAAATAGAATCTTTTAGTACTTTTTTTACAAATAGAAATAGGTAGCCTATATTTCGAATTCGTTATAAAATTAGTATTCGCTTATAGCTGCGACTCCGAAGCCAAGTTCCCCCTTCTTCTATGGGTGCGGGGGAAGGGTGCTAATTTCCTCTACTTGCAACCTTTCTCCTCATATCCCTCATTAATTCAATCCCCAAATCAAACACATATTTTACCTGATCTCTATAAACAAACATTACAACGATCAAACCCAAAACAGCAGACACAACTTGAAAAATCATATTAGGAACAAAAGTGTTTATAAAAGCAACGACCACAAAAACAAAGGTACTAATAAAAAATTTAACTAAATGATAATTCACAGGGAACAATTTCTTAGATATAAACGTTCTCATACAAAAGAAAACTATATATGACAGCCCTGTAGAAAATGCTGCACCCTTTGCACCATATACAGGAACAAGCATCAAATTCCCAAACACGTTAACCCCTGCTGCTACAGTTGCTATCAACATATGCCAATATGTTTTTTTCTTAAAATTGATACCAACAACCGTCGTTTCAGAAACAGTATACATAATAGGCATCAAAATCAAAAAAGAGCTAATCCCAGCAGCCTGCCTATAAGAACTTTCTAAAAGCAAAAATATCACATCTTTAAACACAACGATCAGCAATCCAAATACAAACATAGCTGCAGCAATAAACACAGAAGTCTTCTCAAAGATCCCCTTACTCTCAGGCTCTTTTTCATAACTCTCATAAGAAACGGGAGTCCAAAACGTAGTAAACCCCGTTTGAATTAAATTCATCACCGCAACCACTTTGAAAGCAGCAGAATACAAACCTATCTCCGTAAAATCAGAATAATTTCTTAAAGCCAACCTATCTATCGATTGAAAAAGCCAAGTAATTAAAAAAGTAGGAACAAAAGGGAGACCGTACCTAACAATCGCTTTTATAGATTTAAAATCAACTTTGAACTTACCAAACCACAATTCCCTTTCAAAAAAGATCGCTAATAAAGCGGTAACTATATGAGAAAAAAACAAACCAACGATAACAGCATAAAAGCTTCTTGAAACAAAGAGGGCGTATAAAATCGTAAAAACAGCATTTGTTACTCCGTTTACTACCCTCAACGTAGAAAAAGCAATACCTCTTTTTTTCATCCGAACAGCCAATGTGGAAAATCTCTCTAAAATACCAATTAATATAGTAACTCCCAACAAAAAAATCGGAAGAAAATGAGTATAATCTCCAAAAAGAACGAAAGACAGCTCTTTCCAAAAAATACCAATTACCACAAAAACCACAACGCCTATACTCAAACTAGGCAACAAAGAATCCCAAAGTAAATCTCTTCTCTTATCCTCAGACCTTTCATAAAACATCCTAACAAAGCTCTGATCCGCTCCAAGAAGTGCAACGTTGAGAAGTAAATTAAAAGCTAAGGTGAACATCGACGCCCTACCAAATTCCTCTGGGATTATAAGCCAAGTGGTAATAGGAGTAGTGATGAAAGAAATCAAAGCAGCTATCCATTGACCCATTGAAAACTGAAAAAAAGATTTAATAAATTCTCTCTCTTTAGGCATTGCTTCCTCCAAATCTATTTAAGACTTCATTATACACCTCTATTTCCTTTTCTACAATACTCTCCCACGAAAACCCCAAAGCCCTATTTCTTAAATAACCTTCATCAATTGGATTTTCTAACAACTTTACAACCGATTCAGCAAACCTTTTTTCAAAATCTTCTCCTTCTTCTACAACTATTCCTCCATCTCCAATTGCCTCAGGTATACCTCCGTTACTGCTACCAACAACAGCTACCCCACATCCCTGTGCTTCCAATACAACACACGGCCATCCTTCATTCCTACTTGGAAGAATCATAACATCCATAGCATTCATATAATAAGGCACATCTTCATGGGGAACACCACCAACAAATTTAACCTTCAATTTTCTTTTCTTACATTCTTTTTCAATATCTTTTCTTAACTCACCATCTCCAACAACTAAAAACTCAGCATCGTAGATTGAAGAAATGTAAGAAAAAATTTCGGGCAATTTATCTGCCCTTTTTACTTCCTTTAAACCACCTACAAACCCAACAACCTTTTTAGACAGCCCCAGTTCTTCTTTTGTTTTTTCTTTATCCAAGGGTTTAAAGATATCTGGTTCGATTCCGTTGGGAATAACAACAGAATTCTCACCAGCATATCCAAATGATTTAGCTTTGTTCAATAAGGCATTACTTACAAAGATGACCCTTGCAGCATTTTCTAAAACATCAACGTACAATTCTTTTGCCTTAGGCATCGCTAAGTTTATATCGCTACCATGGCAAGTAACTACATACGGAACACTTAACTTTTGCGATAACAGTTTCGCAACTAATCCAGCAGGTGCGTCATACATCCCATGTGCGTGGATTATATCAAACTCATTACCCCTAATTTTATCAAACAGATCCTCTGCAACTTCTTTTGAATCTTTAATTTGATTATTTTTCTTCAATACTCTCGAATTAAAGACATCACCTAAACTTCTACTAAAAAACGCATATTTGTATTTTACACCATCGACTTCATAAAATGAATCAGTAGAATTTACGCTTGGTATAGAAAGAATCTTTTTCAAAAGTTTTATTCCAAAAGAATCTTTAGAAATAATACCATAAACATCGAAGTTTATATCAAAACTTTGCATAGTTTTAAGCCTATTTGTTATGAAAATTCCACGTGCAGGATTATGAGAAAATGGCAACAAATTCGTTATGAACAGTACCTTCACTATTTATCAACTCCGAATGTAATTACGGTTCTAATATTGAAAAAACTTGGTACACTTTTCGTTTGGCAAGTAAAACTGCCTTAATTATTAATCAGATTTTATTATTTGTGGCTCATAGTAGTTCTCATTATATAAAAATATTTTATCGAAATTATTTTCTCCCTTAGTATATGAATTAAGTATTTTCTCAATATTATCGATGTGAAAATCTAGAAAATGCAGATCTTTAGGTAGCTCAACTGATGTGATTATTAATAAATATATTTTATCAACTTTTTTCCTATAATGGGACAACTTGTTAATCTTTTTATTTATTATTTCTGGTAATTTCTCTTTATAATAATTAATCGAGACATAATTCCCTCCTCCTTCACGTATTTTAAGTTCCTCACTATAAAGTTCTTCTATTGGTTCACCTACTAAATATTTACATATTAAAGAATTTTTATTTGATTCACAGAATTCTTCAAACGAAGAATATTCCTTATTTCTTCTTGTTATTATATATTTTATGTATTCTTCAGTAAAGTCTTTAATAAATTGGCCATCTTTTATTTTGTTTTTACTGTTTTTTTGATTTCTTTTGCTTATATCAGAAGCTAAGCTATCAGAGAAAAAAAGCCAAATATCTATTTTAATATCTTCTTCCTCTAAGTATTTTTTTATGCTTTTATAAATCTTATATTCTAATTTTTCGCTTGCCTTCCTACTTTCATGAATAGTTTCTGTTATCTCTATCCCAATTTTTTGATTATCAAATTTAACTATGAAATCGGGAGATTCGCTACATTCTAATTGATAATTTTTTGGAAAAAGATACTCATGAAAAATTTTATGATAATGAAGGATAAAATGTTTTAATGACTTAAGTTCCTTTTTCTTATCGCTCATTTTTATCACCCCACTTTGTAATAGCAATTCCCATACTTTTAAGCGTTTTAGAAAGTATCGCGACAATTGGTCCAACAGATGTTATTCCTGAGTTAGCCAGTTATAAAAACGTTGGAAACATGGTTAAAATTGTTTTTTAGCTCAGTTTTTCTGATTCCATGTATTTTGCTTCTATTTCCTCCATTATTTCTTCCATTATCACAGGAGATAGAACAGGAATGGGAGGAGGGGACCGAAGTTCTACTTCAATATCTCTTGTCCGAATGTGTTCTATGCTTGGTGAAGCAAGGATAATGATTAAAAATACAATAAGAAATATATAAAGAGACCAGTTTATTTGAATAGAAGGAAACCAGCCAGGAATAAATGGGTGAAGCAGCAATAAAGCTGAAATAAGCAGTAAAAGAAAGAAAAATCCGATCCTCTTAGGCCAGCGATGTAAAGGAGAATTTAACCACCAGCCCCACCAGGGGGGCCTAATTCGATAGTTCCAGATATTACCAAGCAATTTACGAGCTGGTGAATTTATTGAGGATTTTGATTTTAATTTGATACATTCTTCAAGTTTTTCTTTTGCTGTAAAGATGTCATTGCTTTTAAGGTAGAAGTGCCCTAAAAAATACAGGACATACGCCCTTATCTCTTTTCCCTGTTTTTGTTTTTTCGACAACGTTTCATTCATCTTTTCCAGGTTTCTTATGATTCTGGAGACTTCTTCTTGATATTTTTTATCTTTTGAATCCAAAGTGAATTCTGCCTTAAGATAGTAAGCGTATATATCCCAGAGGAAATGTATTGGATTACCTATTTCCAAATACATTGCCTGTTTAAAGGATTCACTTGCAACATCATAGTCTTTTTCTTCAATTTTGATTCTGCCTTGTAAACTCCATGCAGGAACAAGTTCCTCATCTATATTGAGCGCGTTTTCAACATTGTCAGAAGCCCCTTTAAGATTTCCAAGTTTAAAAAATAGCTCCCCTAAGTTGGTGCATGCCAAGGCATTTTTTGAATCTATCTCGATGGCTTTCTTGTGAGCCTCTATCGCATCTTCATACCTTTCGAGCTCACCAAGTGCAAAACCTTTGGCAAACCAAGCATCGGCAAACTGCGGATTTATCTCGGTGGTTTTCTCGTAAGCCTTCAGCGCCTCTTCATATCTGCCAAGCTTGATAAGTTCAACACCTTTGGCGAACCAGGATTCGGCAAACTGCGGATTTATCTCGATGACTTTCTCATAAGCCTCTATCGCCTCTTCATGTCTCCCAAGCCTACCAAGTGTAAAACCTTTGGCGAACCAGGATTCGGCATACTGTGAATTTATCTCGATGGCTTTCTCATAAGCCTCTAGCGCATCTTCATGTCTCCCAAGCCTACCAAGTGTAAAACCTTTGTTGAACCAGGCTTCGGCATACTGTGGATTTATCTCGAGGGCTTTCTCGAAAGCCTCTAGCGCATCTTTATGTCTCCCAAGCTCGCTAAGTTCAACACCTTTGGCGAACCAAGCTTTTGCATCCTGTGGATTTACCTCGATGACTTTCTCGAAAGCCTCTAGCGCATCTTTATGTCTCTCAAGCTTGCTAAGTTCAAAACCTTTGGCGTACCAGGCTTTTGCATCTTGTGGATTTATTTCGATAGCTTTCTCGCAAGCCTCTATCGCCTCTTCATGCCTCCCAAGCTTGCTAAGTTCAAAACCTTTGGCGTACCAGGCTTCGGCAAACTGTGGATTTATCTCGATAGCTTCGTCGTATGCTTTTAGCGCATCTTCATGTCTCCCAAGCTCACCAAGAGCAACACCTTTGAAGAACCAGCCATCGGCAAACTGTGGATTTATCTCGATGGCTTTCTCGTATGCCTTTAGTGCCTCTTCATATCTACCAAGCTCGCCAAGTGCAACACCTTTGCCAAACCGGGCTTTGTCATCTTGCGGATTTATCTCAATGGCTTTTTCAAAAGCCCTTAACGCCTCTTCATACCTCCCAAGCTCGCTAAGTTCAACACCTTTTTTGAACCATTCTTCATCAGTCATTTTTTCTTCCCGACCTCCTTTACTTTATGGTCAGCCTTTCCACAAGATTAACCTTTTCTTCTTTAAACAATATTGCATATAACGTCCTGCAGATGAAAGAAGTTCAACAACCATTGGATCTGGGAAAACTCGAATTTTTCTTTTATCCGCTGTTAGACAATGGCAAAATATTACTCCCACCAGGGTTTACTCGCTTCGGTTGAAACTTTTGGATAAAGCTCGTAAATAGTCTTTATTATCGGCTTTAGCTCATATTTATCTCCTCTAAAAGTAAGTGTCCATGTTGTAGGATTAAAAATACGAAGGAAATCTTTTTGGTCTATTCCAGCTATCATATTCGGGGGTAATATACTTGAATCAACAAAATTATGCCTTTCAGAAGATTCTGCCCACTTCTCTAATCTTTCATCAAAATGTTCAAAATGATTTCTAAAGTTCCTTGGTTGTATAGGGGAATTATCTTCAATACCTAAGCTTTTTCGTAACTTTTCGCCTCTCATCCCATATTTTTGATTTATTGGCCAAAAAATTTTGGAGATATTACCTACAGCTACCAAAAAATTTTGTATTGCATACCATACTAGATCTGAATCTTTATTTGATAATCCTGTTTTTATTTGCTCTATAGCAATAATGGCGAATTTACATTGTCGCTCAATTTCCATTTGAAATATTTTCAAAACCATTTTCTCCATCTCTCCCGACCCCCTTTAGGAAATTCTAACAGTTGCCGAACCTGCTTGAAATTTCAGTCTGCCCCTTTAGCATTTTATCATTTTCTTACTTAATAAATACTTTCTCTTCAGCATTTGCTATGGCTATTGATACCAAGTTTCTCTTCTATCCTCCTTGCATGATAGCTCTTTTAACCGTCGCTCTGTGTATCCCCATTTCTTTTGCTATCGTTCTTTGACTTTTGTGTTTGTTAAAATACAAAAATCTTATATAATTGTATTGTACCATCTCTATCACCTTTCTTTTCCTCCTGTACATTTTTTTTATCCAAATTCATTATACAGGATTTGTGCGATAGGGTGGTAAACTTTTTTCGTTTTAGTAAGCACACCCGTATGAGAAATTCATAGAGAAACTAAAACTACAGGACCAAAACGAGGAAATTTGAGGATTAGAAAGTGGCAAAGCGAAAGCGTAAGTCTAAAACACTGATAAACAAAGGAAAAGAAAGGCATGTAGTGACACTTTTGAAAAACAGAGAAAGCAAAAAACGCTTTTTTTCAATTATTCATGCCTGTTTTAGGATTCTTGCGTTTTTGTAACTGTCAAACTCAGGAAAATATTTAAGATTCTCACCAAGAGAGCTACATAAGTTTTATGATATGATATGCTACGGTAGATTCAAAGAAAAACAAATTAGGAGAGTGAGCTGTATGTATCTTTTTATAGACACAAATATTTTTCTGTCTTTTTATCATTTCACCAGCGAAGACTTAGAGGAACTAAAAAAACTCAGTGTTCTGCTTGAACAGAAGAAGGTGATACTATACTTACCAGAATAAGTTGTAGATGAGTTTTGGCGCAACAGAGAAAACAGAATAATGGACGCATTGGAGCAGTTACAGGAACCTAAACTAAAGCCCAAGTTTCCACAACTTTGTAAAGACTATGAGCAATATCCAACCCTGAAACAACTCCTGGAAGAATGTGAGAAGCAACGTTCCACCTTAGTGGATAAGATCATGAAAGATGTTGCGAAACAGACGCTGAAGGCAGATGTGACTATAAAGAACTTATTTGAAAAAGCAAAACGGATTTCTATCGATGATAATCTGGTGGATAAGGCGCGTGTGCGTATGCAGGTAGGCAATCCCCCTGGGAAGGGTGGCTCTCTAGGAGATGCGATTAACTGGGAAGCGCTACTAAAGAATGTCCCGGTTGGCGAAAACCTTCATTTCATAACCGACGATAAGGATTACCGTTCAATCGTAGACCGAAACAATTTTATGGAATTTCTTAGTCAAGAATGGACTGAAAAAAAGAGATCACAGATAGTGTACTACGAGAAACTCTCCTTATTCTTCCAAGAGCACTTTCCAAATATCAAGCTTGCGAGTGAGCTTGAAAAGGAATCACTTATAAGGGAATGAGCTGCGAGTTGGTCATTTGCACAAACTCATGCGTTGGTCAAGAAGCTATCAAACTTTAACGATTTTACTTCGGAACAACTTAATGAAATCGTGGAAGCTGCTATTTCAAACAATCAAATCTACTGGATAATTAAAGATCCTGATGTGTATGAGTTTTTTTCATCTATAATCCAAGGGCATGAGGATCAAATTGACAAAGACAATCTCAATATGCTAATGCAAGAACTACAAAACGAGTACCTAGAATAACTTTCCATGTTTTAGCAAAAAGGAGATTAAATTACATTCAGACTAAGCGTTGTACTTGCTTAAGGTAGCGTTTTCCAACCTCCTTTACTTTGTGGCCAGCTTTTCCGTACGCTAAGTCTTTTCTTTTTTAAGTACAGCGTTGTATATATGAGGGGGAACGAAATGAGCTTTTGATTCATTTTTTGGTAACGCAACATCAATATTTATCATCATAAAACCACCACGGATAAAATCGGTGGGATCTCGTAGGTAGGAATGGAGGAACTACTATATCGCCATTAACATAAGTTGCAAATGACATTCTAGATATATCCTTAAACCCTCGCTTTATGTGAGAATGTAATTTACTGCCATTGGAAGTGATGGAATAAATGCAATCAATCTTTTTTAAGCAGTTGTCCCAATGTGTGCCATGATGTGGTGTTACAAACACATAAAACCTCTTTTTACCGACAGATTCCAAATAACTTACTACTTTTTTTATTTCGGATTTCTCCAGATCCCCTAAAAACAATAGTCCATTGTCCCCAAATAGAGCGAGGCTTAAATGATTTGCTGCTTTTCTAAGAGAATCATTTGCCTTCTTGACAACATCGGGAAGCTTTTTCTCTTTATATTCGCTGTTCACCAACTTACCAGGATTTTCTCTTTCTCCCGAGTAACTTCGTTGCTCCTGTTCAAAATATGCCCTAAATAAGCCTTCTTTTTCTACACGTTGATACAGTTCTTTTATTTTTTCATCCGCTTCCATTGCTATATTAAAATCGATTATCGCTTGCCGTACTACACGCAAAGTTCCTTCTTCATCAATTACTGCTGGTGGCCATAAAACCTCAAAGGATGTTCCACCAATATTTATTAGATCACCTTTAGAGACAGATTTGTAACTAAAAGACTTTCGGTTTATTCTAAATATTGTTTTCAAAAAATCATATTGCATAATACCTGTTTCACTGCCAAAAACTCTAAGATTCATTGTTAATAGACAAAGCATAAATTCATCTCTTTCCCGAAACTTAGGGATTTTGGGATAATACACTTCCTTTATTTCCCAAGGTATGGGAAAATAACCCATGGAGGAAGCCAGCATAAGCCCATTGTAATGGTCCAAATGAAAGTGAGAAAGCATAAAGATGTCAGGGCTAGAAAAATGATTGTAAAATTTCATAAGACCATTTAGTGCTACATCACTTCCTTGTTGACTACCACAATCAATTTGAACTGTTTCTCCAAAAGATGTGCGAAAAGCCATGCACAAACCATCTCCAACATCAGCTACATACATTGCCCTCATACCGTACCCCCCTATCTTTTATAATTTTACTTTCTTTAGAAGCTCTAAAACACCCATTACATCATGGCTTTAAAAAAAGATATTTTTCAAATAACCCTTCTACTCCTGCACCTTATTCAGTATTTGAAACTCTTTTTTATTAATTTTCTGAAAAGCGAGTTATATTAACGTATTCTTTAACTAACATAAAAACCTACTACCATTTTCAAAATTTTTCTGTTTCTAAAGTTTATAATTCAAATTGACAACGCTCTTTTTAATACTAATGGCATAACGGCGTATAATGCTCCGAGTGTAGCTGAAGTCTGCTAACTGATGGATTCAGGCGGAGTACCAAAGATAGTTACGCTCTGTTATACGATAAGCTGGCAATCATATTTCACCTCGTGTCTTTAGGAATTCTTCTATTAACTCTTTAATCACAATTGATTTATAAACTATCCCTAAATCTAACATTTGAGTAGTGGCTACCACCGGTATTTTCCCTGTGGGGATGTCAATAAGTTCAATATTATTCAAGTCTTTTCTTGTGAAAACAGACGCTACAATCCCCAAAAAGAAAATACGACTACCCGCTATCAAGCCTTTACCTTTGGGAGAATAACTCCCTATATTACAAAGAAAAACCGGGCTTCCGCTTGACCCTGGAAAGATTGATGCATCAATTAGGAATGCGGGTTTTCCTTCAAAATCTATAGAAACAGGCGTGGCAGTTATCCCTCTCCTAACAACAGGCAATAAATTTCTTCTATCATAAATATCATTAGGATAACCGACGAACACAATATCTTCGACAGCATCAATGTCTTCTCTCAATAGTTTATCGGAAGGTATTAAATCTGAAGTTATAGATTTAAAAAATATTTGAACACCTTTATTGTATAATTCGTTTAAGACTGGTGCAAAAGGCATAATGGCGACATCTATATCATCTTGAGGGTGCCCTATCCATTGACTTTCAAAATTAGAATAATTAATTGTAAAAACCTTACCTAAGATCGGTTTTTCACCATCGCTTAGGTTAAAGGCCAGTTTTCCTTTGATAGAATTTTTAATAACGTGTTTGTTTGTCACTACAAACAAATATTGTTTATCATTTTTTTCATAATTAAACACAAACCCTGTACCAGTGCTTGTTGAATTATCAGGAAGGCTTGCTTCGATTCTTACTGTTGTAAACAGTATATTTTCAAATATTGATTCTGGTTTAATCATCGTATGTTCCTCCTCTTATTTGCCGCGCTTTCGTATAACATTCCCTGCATAAGCTAACTTCCAGTAGGCAATATCCTTAAGGTATAACAATAGCGTATATGCCGTGTTATCTGAAGTAACTTAATTCTTATGTTGCAACACCTTTTTTGTTAAATTATACCATTTAATCAAATCATGTAAGGTATAGATTCCAGAGAGGTTGAGATGTTCAAGTTTTCTTGATTTGGTGTGAATTAACTTTCGGTAGAATGCGCCGATTCCCATAAAAGGAACTGGGAACATTTTCATTATTTTTATGTTTGAATTTGGGGATAAATCTCTAAACCATCCACCATCCCGAGGAAATAATATTTGGTAAGCGTCCAGAGCATTTGGTATCTCTTCAATAGGGATTCCTGTTTTTTGAGATAACACTTCGTATTCTTTATCTTCATAATCTTTTAAAATGAACCCTCCAAATATCCACATAAACCATTGCCAGAAGACAGGATACTTATGAAAATATTTATGTTTAGAAATTTTGTTTAAGCCTTCTTTAAATGAGGAAGGCAACAAATCCAATGATGAAATATTAAAACCTAATATCTTTTCATAGGTATTCTCGGTTTTACACAGATCTCCAGCATCTTTGTAAAGTTTATAATCTATCGCGTTTTTTAATATAGCTAATCTTGCACGATGTTCGATAAAGGTGGATATCTGAATATCATTGTAACTGCATTTACAGTAAGTATCATCAAAGATTTCCTTCGGTATTCCATCATATTCATTATCAAAAGTGTTACCTATAAGTTCGTTTCCACATTTTGCTGAAATACGTGGAAATTTTTGAAAGGTGGTGTATAATGTATCTACTTTTTGAATAATATTTTTAGTAAAGAATATCCCGCTGTTTACTTCAAAATAATAATCTGATAACACTTTAAACCTTTTTATGTCTTCATTGGATTTTTTCTTATGGTTTAAGCGTTTCAATAAATTACGTTCAACCCAATAGGAGCATCTCCAAGTTGAAATATCTACATCTTCAATAGTTGGATTGTTTATAAGTTCAGACAACTCTTTTTTAGACTCGCTTAAATTGGGAATTACTACTAAATCTATATTTAGTCCTTTAGCTTTCTCTTTGTAAAAATCTACATTTTCCTTCCCCTTACTAGCAATAATTATTCCATTATCAATATTTAGATAATCCATCCAACCACGCACTTTAAATACATCGGGAAATCCCCAATCACCAGATTTTACTTCAAGAAGCTTGATCTCAGGTGGAGGTAAGGAATAATCTGTTGCAATAATATCCAATTCCAAAACCTCTTTACCTTTACTTTCTTTTTCAATGATATTTCTTTCAATGTAATTTCCGCCTGATTGAAAAAATGCAGAAATGTATTCTTCAAACTCCTTTCCTTTTGGCAATTCAGGCAAACAAACAGCCATCATTTTCACCTCCTGAGTTTGACAGTTTCCTCTCTTCTATGATATTTAATAATACAATATAAGCATAAACAACTATTTTCTTTAAAAAACGAGTGGGTAGTGGTACGCTTATACTATCTTCACTTTTAATTTCGTTCTAAAGCTTGTTCGCTACCCATCTTCCGTCCATAAACCCGATACTTGATTGACCTTTCAAGACCGTATTAGTAGGGAAACGCCTTAGAAGAGGTCTAAGGATGAAGGCAGATCCTTAAACAACACTAAAGCGAAGTGAAAAAGTATGATCCTAATTATCATTACAGATTACAAAATCAAGAACTGAGAGTTCACAGCAATTATACAGCAAAAAATATTAAAAAGAAAAAGATTGGTTAGATCATAATTCGATGTCTTTTAATTTTGCTTCATATTTTTATAATCTTCAATTATTATTTCAATCCATTCATCATTTCTATACATTTTCATAAAACTAAAGGATATCCCTTACGATAATTCCATATCTATTAATACTATAAATAGTTCCTCCACTATTTAGATTTGAATTACCCCCATCGATTCCTCTATTTTCTATAAAGCCATAACTAAACAAACTTTCGAGAACATCTTTATCAGCAATAGAATCACCCGTACAAATTGTATTGTGATTTGAAAAACTTTTTAGCGCAAATAAATCTTTATAATAACTCCTATTAATCAAATAACTAATTCTAAAAAAATCTCTTTCATTTAGTTTTTCCTCATTCTTTATTTTTTATCAACACATTTAAATTATAGCTTATAGGGCTGCTAACTTTTTAAAAGTTAATAACAAAAATTAAAAGAAGAGTTCAAATAATATGGCTCAGTTCAAAAGACTCTTCATCGCTATACTTATGTGTCTACCCTTGTTTCCTTTATCCTTCTTTTTGATTGATACCAAGTTTCTCTTCTATCTTCCTTACTTGATAGCTCTTTTAACCGTTGCTCTGTGTATCCACATTTCTTTTGCTATCGCTCTTTGACTTTTGTGTTTGTTAAAATACAAAAATCTTATATAATTGTATTGTACCATCTCTATCACCTTTCTTTTCCTCCTGTACATTTTTTTTATCCAAATTCATTATACAGGATTTGTGTGATAGGGTGGTACACTTTTCGAGAAAAAGCTAGTAACTTAAAAATTAGAAAGATAGATAAATTTGTGAATGGGTTAAAAAGAGATATGCATGCGGTAAGAAATGCTATCGTATATGAATACGACAATGGATTAGCAGAAGGTTCTGTGAATAAACTGAAAGTTATTAAAAGAATAATGTATGGAAGAAACAAATTTGAGATGTTGAGACAGAAAGTTCTTTTACTTGAGAATAATGGATAAGATTCAACAATCAGTGGAAAGAACCCGTATTCGGTTAGTAAGTGCAAATGCAGTTAGTAAATAATTTTTTCAATGATTATATTAAGCCGGGAGTGATTATGTCTTAATTTGGTTGAAAAAGCAGTATTATGCAAGATATAGCAACGAAGCTAATTGATTTAATCTTTCAAATATTTTCTGAACGAAGAAAAATAAAAGTAACCTAATATTCCTAGAAGACCTATCAATCGTGGTAAAATCATCCCCTGAAAAAGCATGAAATAAAGAGTTATTATTGTAACATAAAGAATTGATATCAAATGGAACCTTATTCCATATACAGTTTTCTTGATAATCTTGTTGGTCATAAGATAATGGAAAATAAATAAAAAAATATAAGATATTAAAGTGGTAACTGCAGCAGCAATATACCCAAAAATAGGAATTAGCCAAATATTTAAAACTACATTTATCGCGGCAGAAAGTATCGTCCCAATTGAAATTAATCCAGGTTTTTTTAGAAAAAATTCTACATTCGCTTCAAAGGCGTATAAAAATTGAAAATAATACGCTCCAAAAACATAAGGAATTATTATAAGACCTTCCCAATAACTTTCATCAGCCATTATTTTTATTAGTTCTGGGCTAAACATCAAAATAGCTCCATAAGCCATGGTGAAAAGGTCTCGATACAAATTGCCTCTTTTTTTTATTTTTAAATATTCATTGTTTTCCATTTTTTCATAAAACCAAGGAATCCACGCAGTATTACCCGCTACTAATATGACGGTGACAATCATCCCTACATTATAGGCAAAACTATAAATTCCTGTGGGAGTGCTACCTAAAAATTTGTCAATAATTATTCTATCGAACTGTTCATTAATCATCCCTGATAAATTATGAGGTATTAAAGGTATTGACAATAATAAGGCATATTTCCAATACTTTAAATTAATGAATTTTTTCCCTTTTGATAATAAAAAGATGAAATAAAAAGAACCTATAATACTTATAGGAACAAATTGACCACTTATTTTTCCAAGAGCTCTATTCGTTTCAAAAATATTTAAAATAAAATAGATTGATAATGCTACTCCCACTAAAGAAGTCAAAATTGTAACTAACGACACTATCTTGTATTTATATTCAAATCTAAATTTTGCATTTGTAAAACTGAGAATAAAAGCGAAAAAAGAATGGAAAATTAAGATATAAAATAATGAAAGGTCCAACCCCATGAAAGCACTAAATGTATTTCTAAATATAAACAAAATAATTGAAAAGATTAAAAAAATCAAAAAACCCAAAAAAACAACAGATGAGGCGAAACCATCATAATCCTCTTTAAAGTCAAACTTACCTCTTCCTATACTTCCCAATAAGTCTAAACTCATAATTATAGTTAGGATCGATAACCATGAGGCATACAATGAAGTAACACCATAATCAGCAGGGGTTAATAATCTTGTGAAGATAGGGATAGTTAGAAAAGCCACACCTTTTGTAAAAAAATTAGTAAAAGTATACCAACTACCTGCTTTAACTACCCTGTTGTTCATTATCTTTTTAATTGAATCTATCATTTTCTACCTTCTTCATATTACTTTCTTTTTCCTGAAAAATTTCTATATTTTTAACCTGTTAAAAAGTGAAAAAACTAAATTTCCCATAATTTTGCTCAGTTTTAAAAACGAACTTTTAATTCGCAAACTATTGTACTGTTTCAACTACAAAAACCTTTTATAATATTCCCATTGACCAATGTCAGTCATTTTTGATTTTGATTGATAGACTTTTATGGTTTTATTAGCAGACCTTGCCCTTTTTAATAATTCAGGCATATCTATCTTTTCTTCTAGCTCGATTAACTCAATTATTTCTGGATTTAGGACGTATATACCTGTATTTACAAAAAATTCGTAATTAGGCTTTTCATCTATTTGCAAAAAATTGTTCTTTTCGTCAAATCTTATTACTCCGTAAGCAACATCGATATTTTCTTTTGAAGAAACAATGGTAATATCAGCATTTTCCTTTAAATGATATTCAAGGACTTCGGAAAAATCTATATTCAATAAAACATCACAATTTGCAACAAAAAAAGGTTTTGTTGTATCGTAAAACCTTAGATAAGATATGCTCCCCGCTGTTCCAAGAAAATCTTTTTCTTCAATGTATTTAATGTCATACTTTAAGTCCATAAAATAATTTTTAATAAGCTCTTTTTTGTAATTAACGCTTAAAATAAATTCATCGAATCCAGAATTAATGAATTGTTCCATTATTTGTTCTATTATTGTTTTATCTCTAAAAGGTACCAAAGGCTTAGGAACAACTTTAGTTAAAGGGTAAAGCCTTGTACCTTTCCCCCCAGCCATTATCAAGACTTTTGTTTTTAATTTGTTGTATTTTTGGAAATTGACATCTATATAATAAACAGTTTTAATTTTATTCTCTTCGTTCACCAAAGGTAAATAATTTACTTTAAAATTATAAATATCTTCATCAGAACAGTTATCTTTTTCATAGATTTTTTTCGGATTATCATTCATTATTTTATAAACAGCATCTTTTAAATTAAACTTTTCCAGATTTCTTCTTATATCTCCGTCTGTTACAGAACCAATGAGCCTATCTTTATCATCGAGGATAAAAACTATTTTATACTCAGAATTATTGATGATATCAATAACTTTTTCTATTTTTTCATTCGCATATAATGTTTTATAATCATAAATCTTTCTAATCATTTTCTTCACCTTTTTTCATAAAGTGATTTTTATTAATGATAGTATATTTTTTAACATTTTGAGATAATTTTCTACCTAAAAACTGTTTATATTCATTGATCTTCATAATATTTTCTGGATTATTTATTCTTTTAAAAACTAAATCTTCTTCTTTAATAACATGTCCTTTTTCAAAATTATTTTTATACATACATGATTTTCTATATTTTGAGTATTTTTTCTCATCTTCATTCATTCTAAAATCAGGATTTCCTAACACTTTACTCAATAAAACCATATCATTTTTTATTTCATGTAATTTTTTTGAATTTAATGCAGTAATTCCATCTATTCTTTCGTCTTCATTATTAAGTTTATAGTGAACTTCGATAATATTAGCACCAACTCCAATAGCTAAAATGATTATGTCTTTCTTATATTTATCATTTGTTTCAGTATGGTCAGCATAACCTATTTTTCTATTAAATATTCTGCTCATATGATTAATATTACTCATTTTTATCTTTTTATAATCTGTTGGATAATTTTGAAATCCATACATAAAAAGCACATCCTCAATTTCTTCATTTGCCAATATGTCATTCAAAGTAAATATTTCATCTATTTCTAACCCACTTATACCCGCAATAAATATTTTATGAAATTTTTTTGTGAATTTTAATATTTCTTTTAGTAGTATTGGATCATTTATACAAGCTGCATGTATCTCTACACCATCTACCAAATCAGGATTTTTATATAAAAATTCTACTGCCTTAACATCATCAGCTAAAACTATAATTTCTTTATTGTTATTTTTCAATCTTTTCATTAAATATAACCATTGTTCTTCACTAAACAAAAACTCATCCCATTTTGCAAACAATTCATGTTGTTCTATAAAATAATCATTTTTATCAAACATAACATGAAACTTTACAGCATCAACATTAGTTTTTATGATATCTAAAATTTGTTTTTCTAAATAATTAAAATCTCCTTCATGAGAATAAGCTGTTTCTGCAATTAAATATGGCTCATTGCTCCTTAATGATTTTCTTAATTTCAATTTAACCCCTCTCCTCATAATATTTTTTTTTCAATTCTAAAAATTCGTTAAAATTGTCTTGAAACAATTCATCAACTTTTTTCAAAAGTTCAGGATTTACCGGTTTTTGTATAATATTTTTATTGATATCAGCGATTGTTTTGTTTTTATCTAAAAAATCTATTACTGTAGAAAAATCAACAGGTTTTTTATTTTCTTTTTGAATACTGTTAAATATTTTTCTAATCATTTCAAAATCTTGAAAAGTATCTAAGGTTAATCTATATTCTCTATCAAACATGTCAGGAGCTTTAATTTTTAATACATTAAAATACTCTTCTTTAATTAAAGGACCCCATACTTCTGTATCGATTATATCTTTAAATTCACATATTGTCCTCACACAATTTCTATTTAACCCATAAATCATAGTCCCTAAAGGTACATTGTCAAATTTTAAGAAATCATAATTTTGATTTGAATTTTTTATAATATCTGCTAAAATATTTCCAAGATAATAAGAGAATAATGGGTTATCTGGAGTAATATTTAAAGCATAATCAAAATCAAAAAATTCCATAGTATCTTTAATTCTTTTTAAAACATCATCTGGATCCCCTTGGTAATATCTAACGTTGTTTTCTATACAAATTTTTGTTATTTCAGAATCCGATTTTAAATTAGTAGTTGCTACTACTACTTCATCAATATAATCTATCATTTTAGCTCTTTCTATTGTCCACTCTAAAATAGTTTTGCCTTTTAATCTTAATAATATTTTCTTTGGAAGCCTTTCTGATTTCAATCTCGCTGGAATTATAAAACCTATTTTCAATTTGATTCCTCCATAAAATGCTGCCAAGTATAACCTTCATCTTCTTTTATTTCTTTGATTATTTTCTTACCAACTATGATGTCTAAAAACTCAGGAGCTAGTCCTTCATTAGATCTTTTTATAGCAATATCTTTTTCTGATATGATTTTTCCAGCTTCTATATCTCTTGAAGCTACTAATTTTTTTCTAACGACATTTTCTATTTCTTCTTCACTTTTATTGGGTTTTTTTATTCCAGTTCCTAAGGCAATTTCAATATTTCTAATTGCTTTTACCATGCTTTTTAATTCGGCGGCATTTAAAGAAGCTTTATGATCAGGTCCCGGCATGTCTTTATCTAAAGTGAAATGTTTTTCTATTACTTGAGCTCCTAAAGCAACCGCCGAAATAGGTACTTCTATTCCAAGTGTATGATCAGAGTATCCTACAGGGAGCTTAAAAGCGTCTTTTAACGTCAACATAGCTTTTAGATTAACTTCATCATATGGACAGGGATAGTTAGTAGTACAATGAAGTAAATAAATTTCTACGGTGTTATTCACTGAATATATTGTATCTAAAGCCTTTTCTACATTCGACAAGTTGGCCATTCCCGTGGACATTATTATTGGTTTATTTTTACTTGCAATATGCTTTAGATACGGATAATTCACAATTTCCCCTGAAGGGATTTTGTAATATGGTACTAATTTGTCCAAAAAATCCACGCTTTCTTCATCAAAAGGCGAAGACAAAAAAATTACGCCTTTCTCATCGGAATAATTTTTCAATTTTTCAAAATCATTGTATGATAATTCCAACCTTTTTACCATATCAATTTGTGACATTTCTTCTCCTAAATTCTTTCTTTGATAACTGGCCATTTTTGTATATTTGGAAATGCCTTTTTCCGCTTTAAATGTTTGGAATTTAACCGCGTCTGCCCCAGCTTCTTTTGCTTCATCGATTAGTTTATATGCTAAGTTTATATCACCATTGTGATTAACTCCAGCTTCTGCAATAATAAAAACTCCTCTTTTTAGCATAGGAATTCTCCTTTCATATAGAAAATTTTATATCATAAAATTCTTTTTTTATATTTATTTTATTATTTTCAAGATAATCTTTTAAAATATCATAAATTTTCTGAGTTGCCCCACCTTGGTCATACGGATTATTGATTTTTTTTCTATCCATATTTTGCGCAATACTTACCGCTCTAAGTATTTCTTCTTCCGATGGGCTCACGTCAATTATACTATTTCCTCTAACTCTCCCTTTTTGTCTTTCTCCGATATTTATTGTTGGGACTTTTAATGATGGAGCTTCTACAATTCCACTTGAAGAATTTCCCAAAACGAAATCTACATAACTCATAATAGATAAATATTTTAACGTTCCAAAATTCGTAGATACAAATACTTTATCTTTTTGCTTTACAGAAAATTTATCAATAAATTGATTTATAAATCTTCCACCTTCATCTGCATTACTTTTTGTTATTATAATTTTGTATCCTATTTTAATTAATTTTTCTAACGCTTTGAAGATTTCTTCTATTTCTTCTTCCAACTGATCGGTGTTTAATGTGGTGGGATGATAAGTAAACAAAATATTTTTATCGCCAAATTTAAAATTAAGCGTTTCTTCTATTTGTTCTTTAGATAATAATTTTAAATTTTTAATATTGTCTAATCCAATTGCCCCTACATTAAAAACCCTTTCAGGAATTTCCCCCAATTGAATAACCCTTTTCCTATATTCTGCCGTAGAGGTAAAATGCAAATAGCTCATTTTTGTAATAGAATGTCTAATCCCTTCATCGATAGCTCCTTCAGTTCTTTCTCCTCCATGAATGTGAGCAATAGGTATTTTCATTATATAAGAAGAGATAGCCATTGAAAGTGCTTCAAATCTATCTCCAAGTATGATTAATATATCAGGCTCTAAACGTTTTAACGTCTCAGAAAAACTTATTAAACCAAGACCTATTGCTTTATTAATTCCTATGTCTGAATCGCTTGACATAAGTATCTCTATTTTTTCATTTATTTTAAAGCCATCTTTTTCTATTTCTTTATAAGTTAATCCAAATTCGGGTGAAAGATGCATTCCAGATGCAATTATTTGAAGTTCGTACTCATTTTTTTCTTTTATTAATTTCATTAAAGGATATAATAGCCCGTACTCAGCTCGAGTTCCTGTAAAAAAACATATTTTTTTCATGTGTTTTATTCCTTCCTTATTTCTTTAGCCGGATTTCCAACATAGACTCCTGACCTTGCTATATTTTTTATTACCACCGCTCCTGCTCCGATTAAAGTATTCCCTACAATATTTGTATTTTGTATTATTGTAACCCCTGTTCCAATAAATGAATTTTCTCCAATTTTCACTCCTCCACTCAAAACTATACACGGTTCCCTGGGCAACCCGCTCCTGTTTTCATGGCTTTGTCGATTTCTTAAAGATTACAAACATTTCCCCCTGCAAGAATTATGCCTTTCATGATTTAAACCTCCGTCTGATTAAAACAGTGAGTTTATTCTGCTAAAATTTCTATTATTCCTACTTTTCTATTATACAAAAAGCAAAGTTTTTTTGATTAATTGCAGGTGCTTCAGATAATTTACTGATTAAAACAAATCCTTCGCTTTTTAACATTTCAATATCTTTTAGAATATCTTTTGATTCATAGCATATATGGTAAGGAGTACTTCCCCTATTTTTTAGAATATTATCTATGGGAGAATTGTTCCCGTAAGGTTCTATAAGTTCAACTAAATATTCGTTGTTTTTTACAAATAATATTTTTACTTTTCTTTCTTAATCTACCACTTTTTCATTCACTTTTTCAAAGCCTAGTATTTTAAAAAGTTTAAAAGCCTCCTCAATATTTTTTACGGCATATCCAATATGATGTATCCTCATTCAACGATCAACTCACCAATTTTTTTTCTATTTGGTTTAATTTTTTTATTTAATCTATATATCTTTTTATTTTCATCTTTGTATGTAACTTCATAACCTAGTCTTTCAAATAAATTTTCAACTGGCTTGTTCCTTTCAGTTTTTAGATAGGTACTTTCAATTTCTTGAAAGCCATCTTTAAACCACTGGTCTTCTAAATAAGATATGATCCTATCCTCTATGAATCTTTCCATTACCCTACAACTCATTATTAATGAATCGATTAATATTTTGTTATCGTCTTTTTTGGCAATCAACAGAAAAACTATGCCATTATCTCCAAATTTATCCTCAACTCTTGATACATAGATTTCATAATAAGGATCATTCATGAACTCTTGTAATTGCTTTTCAGAGTAACGTTTGGTGGTTAAATTAAACTGATTAGTTTTGTGAATCAATTGATGGGCTCTTTGTAAATTTTCTGGTTTTAGTTTCCATAGGTATATTTTTGTATTTAGTTTTTCCAAAAACTCATCAATCGATGCGCTTTTCTTTTTTTCTGTTTCTCTTTTAATATTGTCAACGTACATCTTAGTTTTCTTTTTGTCTTCTTCCGTCTGATTTATTGTATAAAAGTAATTTTTATAAACATCAATTATGAAATTCTCTAAATTCGAAGTGTCTTCTGGAAATTCAGGGACAATCACTTGGGGTAAATTCGATTTAACTTCTTCTCTTTCGAAACGACTATCATCTATAAAAACAATTGAATCAAGACCAATATTAAGTTCGTCTGCGATTTCAGAAATATTTTTTGATTTTGGCTGCCAATTGATTTTTTTTATGATGAAATCATCACTTTTTAAAACCATTTCTTTGTTTTTTTCAAAAACGTCCATTGCATAATTCTCTTCATTTTTTGAACATATTGCTAATAAAACTCCTAATTCTTTTAATTCTTTTATCCTTTTTTGAAAGTCTTTATATCTTGCACCTTCCTTAAATTCAGAAAGTTCAATATTTTCAATTCCTATATCTCCTACTACTCCTCCCCAAAGGGTATTGTCCAAGTCTAAAACAAGACATTTCTTTCTTGATTTTTCCAGAGCATTAATGATATTAGTAATCTCTTCAACTATTATATTTTCCCCATAATTACTAAATTTCATACCACCTAAATACCACAATTTTTTAGAATAAAAATTTTTCCTACCTACGTTGGTAATTAATTCTTTTAAATCGAAAATAAAAAAATTAGGATAATCGTTATTTAGTTTGTATAAGTGTTTTAACCAATTATTTTCAATTTCTTTATCTTTTATATTGAAATCTTTAATCGCATGTATACTGTCTTCGTGTACATCAATAGTTGATACAAAAAATTTTTTATCTGAATTATCTTTAACTGCTTTTTCAATTATATCTATATAGTTGCTTAATTCCTTTTCCACCCAGAGGGGTAATCCAGAAAAGCACCTCAGTAAATAATTTTCCATAACCAATTTTAAATAAAACTCTTCTGAATGCTTTTTTAAAAAGGCTCATGTTTGTCAACATACTGCTACTCCTATTTCGTTATTTTATCAAATACTTATATAATATGAATAATTTATCATGTTTATATATTATAAAAATGTATTTTACAACAAAGCTTCCCTACAATCTATCTAGCTCGTTTAAAGATTCTATAGTTGGATTGTCTAACATAATCCCTTTTAGAATGTTCTCGTCTCTTTTTTCATATTCTTTTTCTCCATGAATATAAATTCTTTCACAATTTTCAGCTTTTTCAGAATTTCTAATTTTAACTAATAATTCGTCAATATGTTTTTTTATTGATTCAGCATTTCCGAAGATATTTAAATCTATCGCCATAAAGAAGAAAGATATTCCGCCTTGTTTATTGTATGTTTCGTAACTGAAATTTCCCAAACTCAATCCCCCTGTTAATAGCTCAACTAACAAACTTAAGCCATAACCCTTATGCCCACCAAATAATTCTCCTTCTCCGCCTAAAGGTAATAATCCCCCTCTGCTTCTGTTTTTCATGTTCTCCAAGACTAAATCGGGGTCATCCGTACCTTTTCCTTTTTGGTTTACAGCCCAACCAAGAGGAATTTTTTCTCTTTGCCTAGAATATAGCTCCAATTTACCCCTTGACACTATACTTGTTGCCATATCAACTAAAATTATTTTAGAATTTGCAGGAATCGCAAAAGCTATTGGATTTGTTCCAAGCAACATGTGCTTAGAGAAGGTAGGTACAACCAACGGCGCTGTATTTGTCAAAGCAATTCCGATCATTTTATTTTTAGCAATTTTCTCTGCATAGTATCCTGCAATACCATAGTGGTTTGCATTTCTTACTGTTGCAATACATACCCCTGATGTTTTGGCTTTTTTGCTAACCATATCTATAACTTTATTTGCAATATACTGTCCGACCCCGTTCTTTCCATCTACTACCAAAGAAAGATCTGTTTCTAATATTATATCAGGATCTTTGTTAGGTTCTATTATTCCTTCTTTTATGTGTTGCACATATCTTTTCAACCTTGAAACTCCGTGGGAATGTATACCTCTTAAATCTGCTTCTACTAGTACATCAGCAACTATTTCAGCTTCTTCCTCAGAGCAACCAGCTTTTCTCATGACTTTTCTTGAAAATTCTTTTAATTCTGTATAATTTATTCTTTTATTTTTCTCAAACATTTATTTTGTCTTCCTTTGCTTATTTCAAGCGTTGTAATACTCTCTATTGTCAAAATCCTTTACAACACCTGATTTTATTGTTTGATAAACTTCGTTAACGCCTTCAGGGACTGTTTTTGTTATGTTGAATCCTAATTCATTTTTTATTTTATCGAAATTAACCCTATAATCCCTTAAATCGTTCCCTTTATTGACAAACTCGACTTGAAGGTCAGGAATCAATTTTTTAACTTCATCAACTATCTGAACTTTTTGATAATTTTCTTTTGTGTCGCCCACATTGTAGATTTCACTTTTCGTTTTTTCGAAGTTACTGAGTACTGTCTCCATTGCCCTAGCAACATCAAAAACATGTACATATGGCCTGTTTGAGTAAGGTAAAAATACTTCCAACTTTTTGTCTTTAAAAGCGGTCATAGTGAAATCATTTACGGTAAGATCAAAACGCAATCTAGGCGAAATGCCATAAACAGTTGCTAGCCGTAGTATTGTCCAATTCAAGCTGGATTTTATTTGATTAATCAAATATTTTTCCATTTCTACCTTTGTTTCTGCGTATAAAGATAAAGGTTTTAATACAGCGTTTTCATCGGCGTATTCTCCCGATTCAACCATTCCATAATTGCTACAGGTAGAAACAAAAATGAATTTTTTAACTTTTTTTTCTTTCGCGAGATCAATTAATTTCTTGGTAGATATAACATTTGTTTCCTTTGTATCTTCAGGGAATTTTTTGCTTGCAGGTTCTCCAACAATAGCTGCTAAATTAATGATTGCTGTTTCTTCATCGATGTATTTTTCATAACTATCTGTGTTTCCCATATCATCAACTATCAAATTATAATTTTCGTTGTTCTTTAAACCTAATAACGATCTACCGCCGTACTTCAATTTATCTACACCAATAACCTTATATCCTTTATAAATAAGATAATAGCTCAACATAGATCCAATATATCCAGCTGCACCAGTGATTAGAACTTTCATTTGCATTCCCTCCTATTTCGATTGTTATTATTATAATTATATTAATTATAACTGTAGTGTCTTAAACTTCAATACGTTTATCCCTTTTTTAAGAATTTGGCAGGATTCCCTACATATACCCCAGGTTCATTGATATCTCTTACGACTACTGCTCCAGCACCTATCAATGTGTTACTTGTTATGTTTAAATATTGAGTTATCATAGCCCCTGTTCCTATAAATGAGTTTTCTCCCACTGTTACTCCTCCACTCAACACGGCGCCTGGCCCTATGTGGACATTATCCCCAATTATACAGTCATGTTCCACAATTGCTCCTGTGTTTATTATACAGTTTTTGTCAATTTTAACCCCTGGATTAATAACGGCGTTTTTCCCAATAAATGTTCCCTCACTTATGTCTGAATAAATAGAAACGTTGGAAGACTTTGAAATTATTGTTGGAATATTAAAACCGATATTTTTGATTTTATTGTATAATTTCATTCTCTGATCGTTAATATTGATCTTCCCCATTGAAACAAATGCAAAGCTAATTCCTTTTTTGAATAAAGCTTCTAGTTGGTCATCAGTGTATTCTATTCTTATATCTAATATCTCTTTACCAATATTTTCTTTTAAATCACTTATACAGATTTCATCGTAATAATTATTTTCTTTAATAACATCAAGGACTACTTTACAATGTCCGCCTCCACCAACCAGCACAATGCTATTAGACATTATTCATTACCTTTACTATATATTCAATCTGTTCAAAATCATTCATCGTTGAACCTGGTAAATTTAATCCTTTTTCAAATATTTCATAAGCATTTTTGTACTCTTCTTTCTTATATTCTTTATATGGTGGGAATTCTACAATTGGGGGGAAAATTCTTCGTGTTGGTATCCCTTTTTCTTTCAGTTCTTTTTGAATTTCTGATATAGTTTTATGGGATTCAACTTTTATTGAAGGTAACCAATATGAGCTTACAGCACCTTCATAAGACTTTTGAAAAGTTATTTTTTCGTTGTTTTCAAAACCTTTCTTGTATATTTCTGCAAACCTTCTTTTTTTGTTTAGAAAGTCTGGCAATCTTTCAAATTGAGCTAAGCCTAAGCTTGCTTCTAAGTTTGTCATCCTGTAATTAAATCCTATTTCTGGATGAAAATAATGATCTGTGTTATTATCTTTTGCCTGATTGACTAAAAACTTAAGATGATCGGCTTTTTCTTCGTCGTTTGTTACAATCATGCCTCCACCACCAGTCGTCATGATCTTATTTCCGTTGAAACTAAATGCGTTTATTTCCCCAAAAGTTCCTGTGAATTTATCTTTATATGTTGCTCCCAAACTCTCTGTTGCATCTTCGATAACTGGTATATTATATTTTTTTGATATTTCCATTATTTTGTCCATATCACAGGGGTTACCGTATAAATGAACGGGTATTATAGCCTTTGTTTTTTTTGTTATATATTTTTCTATTTCATTTGGATCTATATTCCAAGTTTCAGGATCAACATCTACAAAAACTGGTGTTGCCCCAACGTATTTTATGGGATTTACTGTTGCTACAAACGTAAGTACGGGTACGATGACTTCATCACCTGGGCCAATTCCTAATTCATACAAAGCAAGGTGAATCGCAGCGGTTCCACTTTGGGTTGATACCGCTTTTTTCGCTTTTAAATATTCAGCGAATCTTTCTTCAAAAATACCTATATTCTGCCCTGCTGTCGAAACAAATGTTGAATCTATACATTCATTCAAAAATCTTTTCTCTAATTCGCCCACGTTCGGTGCATCCAAGAGAATTGGGTTCAATAATATTCACCTCGTTGTCATATTTTTTTGGTTCCCATCCTGCAATTTTTTTGGCTTTTTCTGGGTTGGATAATAACCTTTCAACTTCGGATTTTTCTGGTCTTACTCTTTGAGTATCTTCGATTATTTCAACGTCTTTTCCAATTAATTCAAGGATCTTTTGGGCTAAATTTCCTATTGATATTTCTTCCCCCGTGCCAAGGTTGTACACATCCCCTATTGTTTTTTCATGCAAACCAACAGTTATAAACCCATTTGCTATGTCTTTCACATAATTTAAATCTCTTGTAGGGGTTAAATTACCAAGTTTTATTCGTTCCTTCCCTGCCAAAATTTGACTTATTATCGTTGGAATAACCGCTCTAGCGGACTGTCTGGGACCAAATGTGTTGAATGGTCTTATAATAGTAACAGGGGTTCCGAAGGATCTATAGTAAGATAATGCCAAGTGATCTGCTCCGGCTTTACTGGCTGCATATGGAGATTGTGGATTGTACGGATGTTTTTCATCTATTGATATGTATTGTGCGGTCCCGTATATTTCACTCGTTGATGTGTGGATGATTCTTTCTATATTCAATTTTTTACCAGCTTCCAATACATTGTATGTTCCTTCTGTGTTTGTTTTTATATATGCAAGAGGAGAGATATATGAATAAGGAATCCCAATTAAAGCAGCCAAATGAAATACAACATCAACGCCTTTCATAGCATCATACACAGAATCATAATCCCTTATGTCTCCAGTGTAGATTTCTATCTCATTTTTATATTTGGAATCTTCGAGCCAACCCCAATCGTTTTTAAAATTATACCGCACAAAACCTTTAACTTCAAAGCCTTTTTCAACTAAGAGTTCAGTTAAGTGTGAGCCGATAAATCCTTCTGACCCTGTAACTAATACTTTCATTAATTCAATCCTCCGTTTGTTCAAAATATTTACTATCTTTTTGTTTCTGTTGACTAATTTTAAAAAAGATTTTTTCATTTTTATTATTGATAGTAATACCTATTTCTTGCTCTATAAACTTCTTATAATTTTCTTGCCAATTACTATTGAAATAATATTCAATATCTTGTTTGTTTTCATTTTTAACCTTATTTTTTATTAAATCTTTCAACGCAGTAAAATTTTTGAATCTTATTCCAATTTCTTTGGGAATATAATTTTTAGAATAACTGTTATCCAATAGGTATATTCTTTTGTTAAATGCCAAAGTTTCAAATACTGTCGTAGAATAACACGCAACTATACTTTCGTATTTTGCTAATAGTTCGTAAATATCGCCATCTTTTTGAATTTCAATATTTCTAAATGCTTCTAGAGGTTTTATCAGATTATAATTTTTCATTTCTCCAGGATGCATTTTGAAAATTATCTTTTTTTCTTTGAATTCGCTTGCTAAATATTTGGCTATTTCAACAAATTCTTTAGTCAAGGTCCATTGAGAGACAATCAAAATTGTATTTTCTTCTTCTTTAATGTCTTTATATCTTTTTATGCTCTCATGAAAATGAGGATTACCTACAACGTAAGTATTGCCAGGTATTTTTATCTGCTTGTTCCAATATTCTCCATAAGTCAAGAAATAATCTGGTGTGTACTTCCTGTACTCCTCAGAATTCAATATTCCATCTCCATAATTATAAGCTGGATGCATCTTTGAAACAACCCCATGTTGAAATTCGGCAGTTATTATTCCCCTTTCTTTAGCCCATTTAATTATGTAACTTTCTCCTCCGTAATGAGCAGTATTCAATAATAATACTTTTGGTTTAATTTTGTCGAGCAATTTTAGAAAATACCTTTTTCTTTCAGTGTTTCTCTTGGAAATAATTACTATAATACTCCATCAAAAACTCACACTTCAAACCTTCAAGCTTTGCTTTATCTTCCACATTCCAGTATAGTACAACGTTTGTACTTTCTATTTTTTCAACATCGTTTTCTGTTATGTAGTTAACTCTCAACTCTTTCAATATCCCTTCTATTATTTCCTTCATTTCCTTATCTTTCCCAAATAGAACGTAAGTTCTATTTCTTCCATATGTTTGTATTATTCTTTCTATGTTTTGTTTTATCAACAAGGTTCTTCTATAGTATATTTTCATATACTCTATTGTTTTTTTACTCTTTTCTTTGAACCCCTCTGGGGTTAATATGTACCTGAAACTCTTGCTGTTCAACCTTTCTATTTTGACAAATCCTTTTTTGATGAACTTTTTTAAGAGTATGTTTACCATTCCCAAGGATAACCCTGTTTTTTCTGAAAGGCCTCTTTGAGTTATATTGGAATTCTTTTCCAATTCTTCTAATATGAGTATCTCATTATCTTGCATAATATTCAACACCTTCGTTCAATTTTTGAACAATGTAAAAAGATTATAGCAATTATTTTGGTATTTGTCAAATATTTAGTAATTTTACTATCTCTCCTTTGCTTTTCTGTCTTTATATATATTTTCTACGTTTGAAGATATTTCATTGCTTATTATATGATCCATCTTATTTTTGATTTCATCAGGTTCGCTAACTAAACGAAAAGTGATTCCTTCCACTGATTGTTGAATCCTATCCATTATTCTCAAGTAAAAGAACTTTCTGTCTCAGCATCTCAAATTTGTTTCTTCCGTACATTATCCGTTTAATAACTTTCAATTTATTCACAGAATCTTCTGCCAGTCCATTGTTGTATTCATATATAATGGCATTTTTAACCGCTTGAATATCCCTTTTTAACCCGTTCACAAATTTATCTATCTTTCTGATTTTTAGATTATTAGCTTTTTCTATCCATTCTTCAAGTTTTTCAACGTTCTTTTATTTCAACATCTGTTTAAATTCATTTACTAAGTTTATTATACTTTCAACGAATGAGTATCTTTGAATGTTCCAATTCCACAACCAATGTCCTTTTTTGGATGGCTTCCCACAATACGGACAGATTACTTCTTTTTTAGCTGATTTCACCCAAATCGTTATTCTGTTTCCTACCACTTCATTCTTAACGTATTCTAAGTTCACATCCTACAACTTAACTATTTCTTCCATCCCTCTCATCATTTTTATAAGTGATTTTTATTCTGTGTATCACCAAAGATTAATCTGGTCAACCGTTGACGAGAAGAACCACTTTTTTTCGTTTAGTAAGTGCAGAAGCCTGTTCTGGGTTTTTCTGATAGTATGGGGGTATTGTCAGCTACGCTAATTTTTGACATTTTTTTGATTTTTACCTCTTGACTTGTCACCAATTAGCTTATATATTTTAGTTATTCTATACAATACCAGATTCTTTAATCATTTGTTCATATTTTATTTCACAAAACTCCTCAATTTAAATAATAATCAAAAAAATTTTTTTTGTTCTTTTAATTCCTTAAACTTTTCTATATTTCTATATTTAATAACCTTGGCTGGATTACCTCCAACAATTGCATAATTGGGAATATCTTTTGTTACTACTGCCCCCATACCTACAATTGCACCTTCGCCTATAGTAACTCCTGGCGTTATAGAAACATTGGCGCCAATCCATACAAAATCTTTTATTATGACTGGTTTTTTTATTACTTTTTCATCATAAGGGATTAATTTGTCAGAGTTGTAATTGTGATTAGAAGTGTAAATGGTTAATCCCTGTGCAATATGACAATATTCCCCGATAAATATTCCTCCTTCAGCATTTAAATGAAGATTTCCACTAATGACCGTATTATCTTTAATAGTAATATTTGTAGGAAAAGATATATGAAAATTTTTACTAACTTCTGCACCTATTTTTATTTTAGAAAAATTACAATTAACCCTTTGAAAGGTTCTTTTAATATATATTTTTTTTAGTAAGAGAAATATTTTTTTCATTATTTAAATCACCTTCTTCAAGAATTTTTTTGGTTCTATCATGAAAATAGTGGGTAATTATGCTGGAGTTAAATTAAGTTTACCATCGGCAATAAAGAAAAAAGGTACAGTTGCCCAATTAATACATTAAGCACATGGAATTTGTCAAATATTATCTTTGCTTTTGGGAAATGTTTCTTTGCTCCAGCTTTGAAAGGTACCGACATATCCTTTGAAACGTAAAAGTCTAATATTCTCCAAAACCTATTTTGGGTTGTATTATACTTTTTAGCTATCTCAGCAACCGTCATATGATTGTACAACTCAAGGATAAACACTTCAAACAATAAGGTGAATCCAGAGTTTTTTCGAGCCCAAGGAACCTCTACAGTCTTTGTCCCATCATCTGTTTTTATCCTAGCTACCCTCGCATGTATGTATGTTTCATATTGGAATAGGTTTAAGTGTCTCCAACTCCTTCGAACAGTATCGTATGCACCGTAATATTTACCGTTGTATTCGAACTTTGCACCTTTTTTGAAATCTACATATATGTTGATTGTATTTCCTTGTTGTTCTATCTTTTCTATGTACCATGGCTCTGTTATATTCAGTATCTGTTCAAAGAATTTGGGTAACTCTTTTCTCATCTGGCATCACTCCTTATCTGTTTTGTGTTTCCATACATGATACCAGATTATTTAATCATTTGTTCATATTTCATTTTTTCTACCCACACTTTTTGGAAGAGAACCAGAATTTATTTTAATACGAGGGCAACATTTTTATTATCGTTTCTGAAACTGAAGATAGTGTTTCATTATTTGTATTTTCTTTTTCAGTGTTTTTATTTTCCAACAAATCAGCTAATTCAAAGGCATTCCTTGGCAATAATAAAGTTGTTTTATCGAAATCAATATATTTTTCTAAAAACTGGAATGAACTATATAGGTTATTTCTTTTAAACATTCTAAACAACATAAATACATTAAATTGATCAAAATTTTTTAAAAACCAGCTTGTAGTTGAACCATAAGAAAAAATATATCTCACTTCTTCATTTAGAAAGGCAAGAACCTCCCCAGGAATATTCTCTTGAAAATAATATATTGATATATTTATCTCTTGACTAATTTCCTTTATAATTTGATGGTCTACTTTATCATTTAATGGGTGTGGCTTTAGGATAACAGGTGAAAGTCCCTTGAATTTTAAAATTTCCAAAACACTTCTGTAGATATTATAAAAAATTTTTTTATTCCGGAAAGCGTTTAAATATATAATAGCTTGAAACCTATCCGTCTTATAAAGAGAATATTCAGTTAAATAATAGTTTTTTACATCTGATATTTCATTTTCATTAAATAATTTTTTCCTTACTATCTTGCCACGGTAATCACAAATCTCATGATTTTCAATAATAGCTATGTTTTCATTTAATATAAATTTTTTAAAAAATTTAGAGTTAAAATGAAAAAATAAGTCTTTTTTTACGTCCAGGAAACTCCTTGCCCAGGGAGAACTCACAATTAAATCTTTTGTATTTAATATTTCTCTGTATTTTTGTTCAGCAAAAATCGAATAAATATTTTTATAATAATTATTTTTTACTAAATAAGTTCCAATTCCTTCTTCAATTAACAATATCTTAAAATCTTTATTATATGCTTCCTTTAAGAACAGAAAATTGCTTATGTCGTATTCAGTAAAAGTAATGATAACAGTATTTTCGGAAGAAAAATTGTTCAAAATTTTTTTTATTGAATCAACATGGTCCTTAATAAAATCCTTTATCTCTAAACTGAAAAGTTTCTTAAAATCCCTATCATTAGTCCTTTCCAACCTATAACTTTTCTTAAAAACTCTACTCTCCTTAAATCTGTATCGTGGTACCTCGAAATAAACAGAGTAACATACTACGCCTTTCTTAGATAATACAAAAGCTAATGATTCTGCTAATAAATTATGATAATATGCTGATATCATAAATATTACATTTCTCATTTTTCATCCTCCAAAAAGTCCAAAAACTTATCTACATCAGTGAAAATAATATAATTTTGTTTTAGAAATTTGAAGTCCATATTCCACCATTTAATTTGTTGTAAACGTTTAGAAATCGTTGGGCTAAACCGATTTTTTATTTTCTTTGAAGGAACTCCAACATTTATACTGTAAGGTTCTATATCTTTTGTTACTACTGCCCCTGCTCCAATTATTGCCCCATCACCAATCTTTATTCCATCCATGATTTTAACACCATAGCCAATCCAAACGTCATTTCCTATTTCTACTAAGTAATTCTCATTCTTATCAACATATTTATATTCTTTAAATAATTGTTCACTGACAAATGTGAAACTAGCTTGTTTTAAGGTAGAAAAAAAAGAGGGGTGTGTCGATACGAACCTTTCAGTAGGGTGCCTACCTGCAATGATTTTTACTTCAGAAGATATTGAACAAAATTTGCCTATTTTACACTTTGGCAAAGTAGAATTAGCTGCTATATATGTACCTTGCCCAATGTATGAATTACTGACATTAACCTTTTTATTTATTTTTGAGTAGCCTTCAAAATATGTATTTGGATTTGTTATAGAAAAGATATGAATTTTAACGTGTTTTTTAAAAAAGCGTATTTTATTAAATATATTAAATATCACTATTTTAATTGATGATGGAATAAATTTCGTTATATCAATTTTCATTTTTTCCCCTCCTACTATAGCTATTCAAACCTGTTTTTTCCAACTTATTTTTAAATCCTATCCAAACTTATAAAGAAGTATAGAAATGATTTCTCTAACGAAAATTGCTAATAATTAAGCTGGAGTTAAATTAAGCCTATCCGAAAGAATAAAAATACTGATTTTTAAATTCTTTAATGTTTTTAAGTCAAAAAGATTTAGTAACTCCTCCAAGTTTGGATTTTATACATTCTATTTCGCCTCTGGAGATATTTTTTGACGTACAACAAGGCTACCCTTCTATACGTGACCTAGCTCTTAGCTTATCTGGTATCATTCTTCGTACATTTTGTATTCTTCTAAAGATACCAGATTATTTAATCAATTGTTTATATTTCCTTTTTCTTTCCACGCTTAATGAGAAGGAACTATTAATGAAGACACATGAAATTTCATAACAAACTTAAATTCACTTCCAATTCTCCTTAAACCACTGGTATGTGAATTCTAATCCTTCCTTCAATTCTATCTTATGTCTCCATCCAGTGTTGTGCAATCTTGTTACATCTAAAAGCTTTCTTGGCGTTCCATCGGGTTTGGTTGTGTCGAATCTTATTTCTCCTTCGTATCCTACAACTTCTTTTATCAATTGTGCGAGTTCTTTTATCGTTAAATCTTCCCCTGTCCCTATGTTTATTGGCTCATTTCCATCGTAGTTGTTCATAAGATGTAAGACAGCGTCTGCCAAATCGTCTACATGCAGGAACTCCCTTCTTGGATTGCCTGTTCCCCATACCTCAACGTATGGTTTGTTGTATGTTCTTGCTTCATGGAATTTTCTTAGTATAGCTGCTAATGCGTGGGATGTTTCCAAATCAAAGTTGTCGTTTGGACCATACAAGTTTGTTGGCATTACACTTATGAAGTTAGTCCCATATTGTTTGTTGAAGTATTGGCACATTTTTAATCCTGCTATCTTTGCTATTGCATACGCCTCGTTTGTTGGTTCTAAAGGTCCTGTGAGTAGATAATCTTCCTTTATTGGTTGTGGACATAGTTTTGGATATATACATGAACTTCCTAGGAAAAGTAATTTCTTTACTCCGTTGTCATATGATGCTTTGATTACATTACTTTCTATCATTATGTTGATGTAAGCAAAATCTGCTGGATATGTGTCGTTTGCTTTTATTCCTCCAACTTTTGCCGCAGCTAAAAATACATACTCTGGCTTTTCTTTTTGAAAGAACTCTTGTGTTTGTTGTTGGTTTGTTAAGTCTAACTCTTTGTGTGTTCTTGTTACTATATTTGTATATCCTTCATTTTTTAATTTTCTGTATATGGCTGATCCTACTAACCCTGTGTGTCCAGCTAAATATATTTTGCTGTTTTTGTTCATTAAAAAGAACCCCTTTCAAATATTTTCTACTCTTTTATCCATTCGTTTCTTTGATTTTCTTTCAAGGCAAGTTTTAGATCGTTTTCTACCATTATTTTTACAAGTTCTTTGAATTTCACTTGTGGTTCCCAGTTTAGTTTTTCTTTTGCCTTTGTTGAGTCTCCAACTAACAAATTAACTTCTGTAGGTCTGAAATATACTGGATCAACTTCTATTATTGTATCCCCTAGTTTTAGCGGTGTTTTTATATCGTCAAGCACTTCTTCGAGTTTTTCTTTATCTAAACTGTCTACTATTCCTTTTTCATTACTTCCTTTGCCTTTCCATTTTATGCTAACTCCTATGTTACTAAAGGTTTCTTCACAGAATTCCCTTACACTGTGTGTTTCTCCCGTTGCTATTACATAGTCATCTGGTTCATCTTGTTGGAGCATCAGCCACATGGCTTTTATGTAATCAGGTGCGTATCCCCAATCCCTTTTGGCTGATAAATTTCCTAAGTATAACTTTTGTTGCCTTCCAACAAGTATTCTTGTTGCTGCCCTTGTGATTTTTCTTGTGACGAAAGTTTCTCCTCTTCTTGGTGATTCGTGGTTAAATAGTATGCCGTTTGAGGCGTGTAATCCATATGCTTCCCTGTAATTTATGGTTATCCAATAGGCGTATAATTTTGCAGCAGCGTATGGGCTTCGTGGATAGAAAGGTGTTTTCTCTGTTTGAGGTATTTCTTGCACTTCTCCATATAATTCAGATGTACTTGCTTGATAGAACTTTGTCTTTTTTTCCAATCCTAATAGTTTGATAGCTTCAAGAATCTTTAGCGTACCTAAAGCTACCGTTTCAGCTGTGTATTCGGGCGATTCAAAAGATACCTTAACGTGACTTTGAGCAGCTAAATTGTATACTTCATCAGGTTCAACTTCTTTCATGATTCTTATTAAGTTTGTGGAATCAGTTGAATCCCCATAGTGCAGGATCAATCTTCTGTTTTTTTCATGGGGATCTTGGTATATGTTATCTATTCTTTTTGTGTTGAATGAAGAAGATCTTCTTATTATTCCGTGAACTGTATATCCTTTTTCAAGGAGATATTCTGCTAAATAGCTTCCATCTTGTCCGGTTATTCCTGTGATAAGTGCGGTTTTCATTTGGGCTCCTCCTTTTTTCCCTTCACTATAGCAATATCAAAAATATAATTAAAAAACAAAGATTACAGAGGTTGCGTTTGTCTTAAGATTTTAAAGAGGTTTTTATTTTTGTACTTTTTTCACATCTATGACAAATTATTCCAATTTTTAGCTAAGCATCCCTTTCATTCATTTTGGAATATATAGAATTCTTCAGCTTTCTAATCTTGAAAATTAATGAAAGAGGAAGAAATTTTTTTATAAAGATTTTTATAATAGTGGTATAAAATCTTATATATATCTTTATCTTTTGCATTTTTTTTGAGGCATATTTTAGTGATATTTCTTTTGTTTCATAACATACCTCTAGTTTGTTATTTGATGAAACACCTGATTCTTCAAAATTTGATATAATCAGATCTACTTCTTTAAATTTCCTTTTTTGTTGGTACATATGCAGAAGGAAATCAAAATCTGAACATATTTTATAATTATTTGAAAATAAATTATTTTTTAATAGATTGGCTCTTACGAAAACAGATTGGTGTGAAAAAATCATTCTATAACTTATATTATGCAAACTTTTGGGTGCGAGGATCATCTTTAGTTTCTCATTAGTTATTAAATTAGTCTTTCCATAGATAATGTCCGCTTCCTTAAAAATAGAATCATCTTCAAATATTTTAGAAATAACTTCTCCATCGAAAAAAGAATCCCCTGCATTCATAAAAATGATCCAGTCTCCGGTTGAAGCTTTTATCCCCTTATTCATTGCATCATATATACCGTTGTCTTTTTCATAGATATACAAAAATCGTTTTAATTTATTCTCTATTAAATTTTTATTGGTTTTTATATATTCTTCCGTACCATCTTCTGATTTACCATCGACAATAATTAGCTCTATATTATTATATTTTTGTTTTAAGATAGAATCAAGAGTCTTTTTTACACCGTTTTTATTGTTCAAAGTGACAGTAACAATAGTAATTAGAGGATTCATTGGTGCCCTCCTGTTTTTATTAAGTTTATTGTCTTGTATTATTTCCTTCATCTCTTTATCTTTTCCAAATAGAACGTAAGTTCTATTTCTTCCATATCTTTGTGTTATTCTTTCTATGTTTTGTTTTATCAGCAATGTTCTTCTATAGTATATTTTCATATACTCTATTGTCTTTTTACTCTTTTCTTTGAATCCTTCTGGGGTTAATATGTACCTGAAACTCTTGCTGTTTAACCTTTCTAATTTGACAAACCCTTTTTTGATGAACTTTTTTAAAAGTAAATTCACCATCCCCAAGGATAACCCTGTTTTTTCTGAAAGATCTCTTTGAGTTATATTAGAATTCTTTTCCAATTCTTCTAAAATGAGTATCTCATTATCTTGCATAATATTCAACACCTTCGTTCAATTTTTGAACAATGCAAAAAGATTATACTACCTTCAACAAAAAAAAGCAAACCAATTTCAAAGACATAAATACTTTCTAACCATTATCCCATTTTCGTTGATAATTAATTATGATCTAACACGCCGTACGTGGAAAGTACTACTTAAATTTTAGTGAGTGTATTTGTTGATTTCTTTACTGTAATTATTGTCGCAATATCTTTTCTTGTACAGTAAAATACCAATGATTAAAGATACTATTTCGATGATTCTTTGTTGAAAAAAAGGATGAATTCCTATTCCAGCTGTATAAAGAATAAATACAAGAAGAAGTATATTTTTTTTACTAGAAATGCTTGAAAAGGCTAAATTAAATAAATAAAAAATAATGAGAAATCTAATAGTTAAAAATGTTATTCCTCCGAAAGTCAGTTCTTCATTATACATTGAATCCCAAATTCCATATATTTCGCTAATAACTGGATTTTTAGTAAAACCATTACCAAAGAGAGGTGCCGTTTTTAGAATATAATTAATGTTTTCCGCTATTACGTTTTCACCACGCCCTGCAAGAGGATCCTCGAAAAAGATTTCCCAGCGATCGATAACTCTGAGAATTTCTTCAGAAAAAATGTTAAAAAAAGCAAATATAGCGATTATTAATATCGACCAAATTGCTATAGTTTTAAAATCGAAACTTATTTTAACTTTTTTAAAATTTATCATCATCAATATAACAACTGGTATAGAAAATAAAAACACCTTGGTATTAGCTAAAAGTCCGTTTAGAAATAGTAGTAGCAAGTATACTTTAGGCATATTTAAAGAAATCACAAAAAAAGAAAGAAATATAAAATAAATGCCGTAAGTGGCTGGTTGCATAAATAACCCAGGAAATCTAAAATTTAAAGTAGATTGGGGAAGAAGATGATAATTTTTAATTAGAAATTCAGTTATAGCATTATCAGAGCTCAAAAATGCTACTGAAATGAAATGGGAAAAACTAACAGCAAAAGATATAATAATAATCATTTTTATAACAAATATTATATCTTTATTTTCGTAATGCCATTTTTTAGAAAAATAATATCCAATATAAACAAATATGAATAATTTTAAAATATTATAAGTATTTTTAACTATATAAACATTGTCTATAGGTGGGAGATAATTGCTACTTATGGTACCTATAAAAACCGGAATGAAGGAAAGTACAGTTCCTAGAACAAAAAAATCAACAATAAATTTATCCTTCCAACCAAATACAAATATAAACATAAAAATTAAGGGATAGAGAAATTGATCAAGTCTAAAATCTACTATAATATAGGGTGTTATCAAAGGTAGTAATATTAAAAGAGTTTTCTTCAATTCCATATAATTTAATCCTTTCTTAAAAAATAATTCCCTGTGTCTTCTCTTATATTCATAGTCATTGAAATGTTATACAATTCAATATATTCCTGAAATTTCTTGTTTTTATCATAATAATTATTTGCTCTTGCAATGCAATAGTTTGAATATTTTTCTTTACCTTCTTTCTTCATTCTTTGGATTATTTGTTTTACCTCTTGCAAATCCCCTTTTTCAACTATATAACCAGTTGAATTATCTATCGTTTCAATTGAACCACCTGTGTTAAAAGTGATAACCGGGGTTCCACAAGCTTGAGCTTCAATATTAGTTAATCCCAGAACCTCTTCCAATGTAGGGTTAAAGAATACATCACTTGTGGTATATATTTCTGCCAATTCTTTGGTTGAATTCGTTCTGTTTATGCCTATAACATTTTTAGGTAAACCTTGTATTTGTTTTTTAGATAATCCTACTAAAACAACGGCTTCTTTGACACTAAGCATTTTAGAAAGCTCTATAAAATATTCAAACCCTTTTCTTCTTGTCCATGGACTTGCAACACCTAGAATAATAAACTTATTTTCTAAATCGTATTTTTTTCTAAAATCACTTGGAGCCGGCTTGAAAGCGTTCAAATCAATTCCATTGTTTATAACCTTTACAGGATATTCCTTTAAAAAAGATCTTTTTACTAAATTTGCCAACCATTGCGACGGAGTAACTAAAGTCATATTTTTTAAACCGATGAATAACTCTTTCTTTTTTTCAAAATTATCATAAGAATTATCAAGAAAAATACTCTTAGGGTAACTTTTCTTTTCAGGACACTTTTGACAGTGAGTTTCCCATTTATAACAATTAGCATAATCGAAATGTGCACAATGCCCTGTAAATGCCCAGCAGTCGTGCAAAGTCCATACGATAGGTTTATTGTATTCTTTTAAAAAGTTGAATAAAAGATCTATATTTATGTAATACCCGTGTACGTTATGCAGATGAATTATATCTGGGTTATAATTTTTTACTCTTTCTAAGAATTTACGAGTCGCATTTTTTGAACCAAATCCATGTTTGTCTAATATTCTCGTTTTTAAAGCATGTGTATAAAAATCTAAATTGTTTCCTATTTTTATGGTATTATCACAATTGTGAGCAGTTCCTCTCCCATATGCAATGATGCTCTCATGACCTTGTTCTATAAGCATTTTATGAATGTCTGAAGCGATCCTTCCTATACTTCCTATTCCACAAGCTGTGTTTATTTGTAATACTTTCATCCTATTTCCCCCAGATAACCCTATTGACATAATCTGTATAGGAAACAATTATTCTTAAAACCTTTTCAGATACATTGGGTACTAAGTAATCCGACACAGGCTTTATTGTTTCTTTATTTTGTTTTTCTAATATTTCTAATCCTTGAAATATCCTTTCTTTGTTAAGTCCTACCATCATTACTGTGGCTTCTTCCATCGCTTCAGGTCTTTCATGAGCTTCTCTAATGTTAAGAGCTTTCAATTTTAATATCGAAGTTTCTTCGCTCATAGTCCCACTGTCACTTAAAACGGCTTTCGCATTTAATTGTAGTTTAATATAATCTATGAATCCAAAAGGTTTTTCAGTTTGAATTAATGGATGAAGTTTTATTCCTTTTGATTCAATCTTTTTTCTTGTTCTTGGATGAGTGCTAAATATTATCGGGAGTTGATATTTTTCGGCAATTGCATTTATACTTTCAACTAAGCCGTTAAAATTTTTATCTGAATTTATGTTTTCTTCCCTATGAGCAGAAATTACAAAATACTCGTTTTCCTTTAAATCCAATTTGCTCAATATCTGTGATTTTTCAATCTCTTTTGTTTTACTTTGAATTACTTCATACATTGGGCTTCCAGTTTTTATAACTCTATCGGAAGGGAAACCTTCTCGAATTAGGTGTTCCCTTGCTAAATCACTGTACACTAAGTTTATATCTGCAATTTGATCTACTATTCTTCTGTTCAATTCTTCAGGGACCCTTTGATCGAAACATCTATTACCCGCTTCCATATGAAATACAGGAATATGTCTTCTTTTTGCTGCATAGGCAGATAGACAGCTGTTTGTGTCTCCTAAGACTAAAAAAGCATCTGGTTTAACTTCTTCTAAAACAGGATCTATCTTCATCAAAATATTTCCTATAGTTTCTACTGCATTCTCAGTAGCGGCATTTAAAAAGTAATCAGGCTTTTTTAATTCTAAGTCCTCGAAAAAAACTTCGTTTAATTCATAGTCATAGTTTTGACCTGTGTGTACTAAATAATGGTCTATAGCTTCTGATTCCTCTAGTTTCTTGATCACTTGAGAAAGTCTTATTATTTCTGGTCTTGTTCCGACAACTGTCAGCACTTTGAGTTTTTTCACAACTAAACCTCCAAATAGTGGGTATCAGGATTATCTGGATCAAAAGGTTCGTTTGCCCACATAACTGTAACCATGTCCGTATCCCCGATGTTTTGTATGTTGTGTGTGTATCCAGGAGGAATATCTACTACTTCTAATTTAGCCCCACTTACGTTGTATTCTATGACTTCTTTTAAATCTATTTTTCTGAATCGAATGATTCCTTCACCATACACTACCAAAAATTTTTCATTTTTTGTGTGATGCCAGTGATTTCCTTTAGTGATTCCAGGTTTAGAAATATTGATAGAGACTTGACCTCTATCAAAAGTTTTAATAAATTCAGTGAAAAATCCTCTATTATCTACATTCATTTTAAGCTCGTAACTGAACTTATCTTCGGGTAAATAGCTCAAATAAGTGCTATACAATTTTTTAATTAATGGATCTTTCATGTTAGGTACTTCCAACGTTTTTCTGGTTTCTTTAAAGTTCTTTATAGTTTCTGCTAGTTCTCCCACCGTTATTTTATGGGTAGTAGGGACATAACAGTAATCACCTTTTTTTGTTGGATTACCAGCTAACGCTCTTTTAAATTCGTTTATTACATCATCAATGTAGCATAGAGTTATTTCTGCTTCTGGATTATTTATCTTTATATCTAAATCTCTTGCTATATTATAACAGAAAGTGGATACCACACTATTGTAATTGGGTTTACTCCATTTTCCAAAAAGATTGGGAAGCCTGTATATGTATACATTTGTATTATTTTCTTTTGAATATTGAAATAATAACTCTTCTCCTGCTTTTTTGCTTTTACCATAAGGGTTGTCTAATTCAGCTTGAATGGAAGAAGTTAAAAGTATTGGACTTTTATTATGGTTTTTTTTGAGTTTTTCTAAAAGTTCAAGAGCGAAACCATAATTGCCTTTCATAAAATCATTAGGGTCTTTAGGTCTGTTCACTCCTGCCAAATGAAAGATGAATTCACAATTTTTGGTATATTCATCTAATTTTTCTTTGGGTGTATCTATATCGTATTCATAAATTTCTTCATATCCAGAGTTTTTAAGTTCTAAAACTAAGTTCTTCCCTACAAATCCTTTTGAACCTGTAACTAATATTTTCATGTGACAACCAACCTTTCACTTTTTTAAAACCCTTCGCTCACTATTGGCTTAGTCCCACCGTTTTTGTAGTCCTCAAGTTCTTTTTGTATATAATCTAATGAAAGGAGCTTCTCTTTAGTTTGTTCAACGCTTAAAATAGTTGTGTTATCTGACCTATAATCAACATACTTTGATAAAACGGAAGTTCCTTCTTCACCGTGTACCAATTATTTTTATTTCAATCCTTTGAGATTGATATATAATTCTTTAACTTTGTCTTGGTTGTTCATAAATTCTATTTTACCAAAGCCGAAATATTTTAAATGAAAAACATCCTTTTTATATTCTTTATATTCCTTCCATATTGTACCATCAATGGATTTATATACTACAGCTTTATGCTTTTTTCTGTTTTCTACTGTTGTAGCAATATACATATTACCTTCTTTATTGATGGTAGAGTAATAAGCAGGACCTCCTATTTTTTTTAACTTTTCCACATTTTTATCTTTTAAATTATATCTTACTATATAAGGCTGTATTTCAGGAGAATCCATACCCCAAATTAAATAATTATCTTTTTGCAGCATGGAAACTGCCCGCCATAATTGAGAATTGCCACCAATTTTTTCAATTGTCTTTGTACTTATATTAAATCGAAAAATCCCACATTCGTCATCCAAATCTCCTGTGCCTATGTACGCAATATCGTTATTTTTACTATCCTGTTGAATAAAATGGATATGTCTGATTTTATTAAAAGTATAAAGTATATTCCTTTTGTTATTAAAAAAATCGTATTCATATACATAAACGGGCTCTCGATCTTTATTCCCAAAGTATTCACTATATATTATTTTATCATCTTTAAAAATAATCTCATTCCTTAAAGGTTTTGAACCTTTTTCGATAATTAATCTATTTAGTAATTTCTTATTTCTGAAAAAAAGTATTTCTCCTTTTAAAACTACAGCATCAATTTCATCGTTAATTTTATAGAAATTATGTATTCCTTCTCTCAAAGCACGCTTATATAGTTCAATATAGTTTAAAATGTTTAAATCATCTATTTTCATGTATAATTCCCAGTTATTTCCATTTATAGTTTTACGTAAAATTTTATTACCCTTACTTGCATATAGATAATGGTTATAGTACATTTGATAATATACTTTCAAAATATTTACCTCCATAAAAAGCAATAGTTCTTCGTTCTTATGATTATTATGAATTAAAAGACATCTTGAATTTTAAAACCCTTCGCTCACTATTGGCTTAGTCCCACCGTTTTTGTAGTCCTCAAGTTCTTTTTGTACATAATCTAATGAAAGGAGCTTCTCTTTAGTTTGTTCAACGCTTAAAATAGTTGTGTTATCAGACCTATAATCAACATACTTTGATAAGTCATATGTTCCTTCTTCAAAGTATTTTTCGTAATTTAAATCTCTTGTGTCAGCTGGAATTCTGTAGAAATCTCCTAAATCTTCAGAAACAAGATGCTCTTCTTTTGTAAGAAGTGTTTCATGCATCTTTTCTCCATGCCGTGTGCCAATTATTTTTATTTCGTTTTCCACTTCAAAGATTTCTTTCATCGCTTGGGCTAAGTCTCCAATTTTTGCAGAAGGTGATTTTTTAACAAATCTATCTCCTTGATTACCATTTTGAAAAGCGTATAAAACCAAATCAACAGCTTCTTCAATGCTCATTAAAAATCTCGTCATGTCAGGATTCGTTACTGTAAGGGGTTTGCCATTTTTAATTTGTTGCACAAACAACGGGATAACTGAACCTCTAGAAGCCATTACATTACCGTATCTTGTGCCACAAATCAACGTTTTCTCTGGTTCGACAGTTCGAGACTTTGCAACGAATATCTTCTCCATTAAAGCTTTCGACATCCCCATTGCGTTTATAGGATAAACCGCTTTATCCGTTGATAAACAAACGACTTTTTTAACGCCAAATTCAATGGCAGCTGAGAGAACATTTTCTGTTCCTAAGATATTCGTTTTAACAGCTTCCAATGGGAAGAACTCACATGAGGGTACTTGTTTCAGTGCAGCAGCTTGAAAGACGTAATCTACCCCATACATGGCGTTTCGAACGCTTTGAATGTCACGTACATCGCCTATGAAAAACTTTAATTTATCGTTTTTATAGAACCTTCTCATATCATCTTGCTTTTTTTCATCGCGAGAAAATATACGTATTTCTTTAATATCTGTGTTCAAAAACCTTCTAACTACTGCGTTACCAAAAGTGCCTGTTCCTCCTGTAACTAATAAAGTTTTATCTTTGAACATTTTAAAGCCCCTTTCTATAACTAATCAAAGTAAAGTTTCAACAACTCGTAAATAACTTTCTAAAGCTACTTCTTTTGAATATTTATCTTCAAAAGCTTTTCGGGCATTTTTGGATAATTCTTCGTAATATTCTTTATTATTTTTTAGCATTAATATGTTTTCAATCGCCTCTTCCTGATTTAATTTGTTTAAATTAATTCCAGCATTGCTTTCTCGTAGCAAAATATCAACTTCTGAATTTACTGGGACATCAGCTAAAATCGGTTTCCCTCCACTTAAATAATAATAAGTTTTGCTTGGAACAGACATCCCTTTAGACTCGTTTCTCATTGTTACAAGATAAGAATCTGCAAAATATATTAAATTTTGATAATCAGCAAAATCGTGTACATAATCAAAAAAATATACATTATTTGTGTCTTTTGCAATATTCATTAAATAATCCTTTCTTCTTCCATGTCCTACAAGTATTAAATTAACAGAATTCGCGAATAATCTTTCATTTTTCATCAATTTAATAACTTTTTCTAAGCTTTTTACTTGTGCTTCTCCCATGTTCCCTGCATAAAGAACATTGAAACCTGGTTTATAATATTTTTCTTGTATAGAATCTTTTTTTATAAAATTTTCTTTTAAATCTTTTGCCCAATTAGGTATAAATTCAATTTTATCATTGCTGATGCCATAGTTTTCTTTTACATATTCTATCTGATCTCTACCCAGAAAAATTGTTTTATCTGAATTTTGAAAGATGTATTTATTGTGTTTTTTCAATAATATTACTAATGGATTGTTAGGCGAAACCTGTTTCCGCCTTACCAGTGTATCCGGATGTAGATCGTGAAGTAAGAAAATAAATTTCTTTCCTTTTTTCTTGGTAACTTTTAATGTATTATATGCTACGAAAAAAGGAGGTAAAATAGCCATTGCAACTTTGTAATTTAATTTTTTCAATGTTTTCTTTGCTTTCGTAGAAAAAAAGTAATAAAGTAAAACTTTTTGAAGTGAATTATTTTTGTTGAGTTTAGGAATCTTTATTCTATGTACATGTATATTTTCTATTATCTCGAATTCTGGATATTTTATGTTAGGTCGTTCATAAGACCTGTTAGGTGTAACAATCAGAACTTTTTTACCTTTTTTTACCATAAATTCAGCTAAGTCTGTCATTAGTTTTGCTGTTGCATCAGCATCAGGATAAAAAGTTTGCGGAAATAAAACCAAGTCATATTCTTCTTCATAACGCATCGTGCAATCCTCCAAACATTTCCCAATTATTATAATTTAGCAATTTTTCTTCAATTTGAAGATTTAATGGCAGGCAAACAAGATTCTTGTTTTTAAGTTTAAGATAGCCATTTTTGAACATCCGTGAATTTTCAATATAAGGATTACTTAATATGTAAATAATTGAAACATCGAATTCTTTAGAAGCCTTTTTTATCTCTTTTAATAAACCACCTATTAAGCTATAGGCTCCTATAATATCAACCACAAACATTTCTCTATGCTTACCAATGTTGTTTATAGAAAAAATGCCCCAAATTTGTTTTTTATTGTTTTCATAGTACATTATTCCGTACTTAAAAAAAGGATGTTCTATATATCTCCATTTTAAAAAGTCATGTGATTTTATAGCTTTTATATAACCATCATAATTTTCTGTAAATTTTATATTCTTAATTTTTTCTTCAGTTATTTCGTAATCTTCCAGTTCATACAGATTTTCAGCCTTTTCATTTCGATGAAAAAAATATCCCACTTTTCTTAATTTCACATACCATATCAATTGACTAACGTAATTCCATCCCAGATTTAAATAACCTCTTATACTATTTTGGTTGGGAAAATTGAAAATAAAGGAAGCATTTTTTTGAATAGCAATATTGAGAGCCTCTTTTGTCATTTTATAGAATAATCCTTTTCCTTGGTATTTTGGATTAACAACCGTATCTATTGGTTGATAAGCTAAAAATTCATTCATTCTAATTTTGAACTTCCATGCCCAAAAAATTCTTGAACCAACTATTTCTTTGTCTTCATTTTCAGCTACAGTTATTATGGATTTTCCAAAAGGATTTTTTAAATTTTTCCATTCAAACCAATTTCTATCTCTATTTAGAGCAAAGTGTTCTTGTTGTGAAAAGACAGTCTGATTTAAATATATTATTTGATCAATATCTTGTTCAGTATATTCTCTTATGACCAATTTAAATGGACCTTCCTTCGTAATTATATATTACTTCGGATATTGTTCTGCTTTTATCAATTTTAACAATTTTACGAACCTTTTTATGAAAATTTCTTACGCCTATGTATGTTTTTATATACTTATTAACCTTCAAATTATGCAATCTTGGATGATCCCCTATCACTTCTCTTGGATGGAAATAAAACATGAAGTAATTATTGTTTTTCTTTTTCGTTTGATTTATTAGATGTTTTTGTACAAATAATGGGATAATTCTTGAAAATCCCCCGCCTATTGGTATTCGAAAAAATCTGTTTTTGTATACAGAGATAGGAAACTCATAAAACTTTTTGTTTTTAGATTCTATGCTAAAAGGGCACGAAGTGAATTGAGAATTACCTCCTGTTTCTCTTTTTGCGGGGAAAACACTTGCATCATAGTTAAAACCTATTTCGGATAAAATATCTATTAAATGTAAATAATCATGAGATGAAAATCCAGGCGCCCTATAACCGATTACTTCTTTGCCTATTATTTGTTCTAGAAGAGTTTTACTTTTGAGTATGTCGTGGGATATTTCTTCGTCATTTAACTTGTTTAATTCTTTATGATAATATCCGTGACACCCTATTTCATGTCCCCTTCTGTCAATTTCTTTTATGAGCGAAGGATGCTTTTCAGCAATCCAACCAAGGACAAAAAAAGTAGCTTTGCTATTATTTTCATCTAATAAATCTAAAATTTTGTGGGTGCCTTTCTCGACTATTGATGGTAAATCATCCCATTGATCGTACGGGGGAATGTTGGTATTCAATATGTGGAACCAGTCTTCCACATCTACCGTTATAAATGTATAGGGAATATCTATATAATTTATTTGATTCACCTTGTGCCCCTCATTCCTACCATTGTTTCAAGTGTTTTGAGCATTATTTTAATGTCCAGAAATATGTTTCTGTTTTTTATGTAATACAGATCGTATTCTGTTTTTTTCATATAGTCTTCAAGGGTTGATGTGTGTTTGTAGTGTATCTGTGCCCAGCCTGTTATTCCTGGGTTTAGTTTAAGTCTGTAATTGTAGAAAGGAATTTGGTTTGACATCATGTTATGAAACTCCAGCATTTCTGGCCTGGGACCTACAATAGACATACTCCCTTTTATTATATTCCAAAATTGGGGTAGTTCGTCAAGCCTTAACTTTCTTATTATTTTCCCACTTTTTAAAACACGTTTTTCTATATCTTTGTTTGGGTCGTTTGGGTCTATTTCCGCTTCTTTCAAAGATCTAAATTTGTTTATAATAAATATTTGTTCGTCTTTTCCCATTCTTTTTTGTTTGTAAATAATGGGTTTGCCGTCTTCGATCAGTATAGCTAGGCTTATTATCAACATAAACGGGGAGAATAGTATTAAAAGTAAAGTTCCAAAGAACTTGTCTATTATCTTTTGTGATGGAGATGGTTGAACGTTTTGAAACACCACTTCGTAATATTCTTTGAATTTTTGAGCGACTTCTATTGGTATGCGTTTTAGGTATTTTTCTACCATGTTCGGTAAGTATTCAATCTCTAAACCTTCTGCTTTGTAGTTTTGTATTTGTGGTTTTACCCTTTCTTCTAGTTCTGGGTCTGTTATTACTATGCCGTGTATTGTTTGGGTTAATGTTTTTTGTGTGTTTTGTTTTATTATTTCATCAAGTGTTACTGGGTTTGGGTTTATGTATTGGGTGAACTTTATTTTGTTGAGCGATTTTTCTGAGATTTCTTTCATTATGTTGCCTATTTCTTCTTTTCTGCCTATTACGAGGTAATTTTTTACAGGCATGTGTTTTTCGTAGATATTGTATTCTATTTTGTGTATTATTGGCAAGAGGGCTATTGTGTACAATAGGTTGGTAAGGAAAAAGTATCTGTTGAAGTACTTACTTAGGAAGAAGTAGATAATTAGTATGACGATGAAACTCACAAGAGTTCCAACGGTGGTTTTAATTAGAGATTCTGTGTAACTTTTCATTGTTTCTGTGTCGTATGTTCTGAAGGAGTATATCCCGAGGTATATTATTAGAGATGAGATTATTGAGATTGTTATTGGTAGGTTCATTAAGAAGGCGTTCATAATGAATATGAGCGCTATGTCTAATAAGTGAACCGCTGCTTTTCGCATCTTCGAGTCTAACCCCCCCAATTTGTTTTTCGAGATTTATTATAACATTATCTTAATGTTTAAATATTAAACGAATATTAAAAATTGTTTTATTCTGGTACATTGCTTATGTTCAATATGTCAAAGGCTTTTTCAGTTATTGGTGAGTATTTTTTGAACAGACTCAAGTCGATTTCTTTTTCGTTGTTGTTGGCTTTGTTGTTCGTTGCCAAAAAATCTAAACAATGTTTGTCTCGATAAAATTTTGCTGCTTTTGAGTTTAAGCCATTAAAGCTCAAACAAAAATAAACGTCCATTTCTTTTAGTCTGTGAAGGACGTCTTTCATTTCGAGTAGCCAATCGTATTTTTCAACTTGTAGTAGTACGATATCGTATCCATCCAACTGTAATTGAAAGATTGAGTCAAGGAGAAATATTGGGAAAGCTTCTGTTGGTAGGGTTATAAAAACAAAGTGATCGTTGAATGGAATGAATTCGTTATATTGTGGTGATAGGTATAATTCAGATGCTAAATAGGTTTTTACACCGGTGTTGTATTCTATTGTCTTTTTAACTTCGGCGTATTTTTCCTTTATTTTTGTTATATCTGTTTTTATGGTTGGATGGTTTATGTGTGGGGTGAAGATAACATGAGTTATATCGTATTGTTTGTAATTATTTAATTCTCGTAATGTTTCTTCAAGAGTTTGTGAGCCGTTATCAACATTGGGTAGAAGATGGGTATTGATGTCGATATACATAGGGAAACCCCTCCCCTGAGACATTTTGTTTAAATGAAAAAACGTTTTCATTGTTATTATTATAACATAATTTTTTAAAAAGTCAAATATTTTATTATATTTTGATTACATTTTGATTGAGGATGTTATTATTATATATAGCCCTCTTAGCCCTGCTGCCCACCCTTCTTAGAAAGGGCTCCGCCCTGTGAACTTTTTAGGGAAATTTATTCGTAGTGGGCTAAGTCTTCTTCCACAATCATTACTTCTTCTAAGTTTCTTAGGTAAAAGGGGTATTCTTTTGGTACGTAGGGCATTTTTGCTTTTCTTTTTCCAATGTCGCTTTTAATTTTTATTAGTATGAATTTTTTCATGTATCCTGTGAAGTTTCCTTTGAGATTGAAATTGTCAATCGCACATAGGAAGAGGTAAGTTAAACTTCCAAAGCTGTCTTCAAAGTCTATGCCGCAACTTTTGGTGAGTTTGTTTGCTTCGTTGACAAGGAAGCCTTTGTATTTGGTGAATAGGGTTTCTTTTGATTTTTTGTCGCCCTTTTTGGAGAGTGCTATTAGTTCGTGGTCCGTTAGTTTGGTGTAGTTTTGATGTTTTATGGTGGTTTCCCCCTTTTTTAATTGATTATCTATTCCCGCCCTCCACCCTCAGAGGATAAAGGGGCTTCGCCCCTTATGATCCCTGTTTAAAGTCCTGAGAGGCCTTTGCGGGTTAAGGAGCTATGTCTCTCTTAGGGAACTTGTTTAAAGATTGAGGAATAAGGGACTGCACTCTTTGTAACCCCTGTTAGAGGGCTATGAATAGATATGCTTTTTGAGATCCTTTTTTAAAAGCTAAGGAAGCTTTTATTCTAAAATCTTCAGTAATATTAAAAGTTGGAAGTTTTTTCATATTTTTTTATTAATCTTTTCCCACCCACCACCCTCAGAGGATTAAGGGGTTTCGCCCCTTATGATCCCTGTTTGAAGGCTAACGAAGACCTTGAGGATGGGTAGTTGTGTGGCATTTTTTAAGTATATTATACGTGCGTATACTAATATATCAAAAAAACTCATGCCCCGTCAAGAGGCATGAGTGTGTTTCTTTATTGAATGAGGTTAAATACTTCATTTGTCGTTGTTTCAACGATTTGTGCTTCGTCTACTTGTGCAGTTGTTGGTACTAATACCCCTACCAAGCTTTGCATTATTGGTTCTATTTCTGCTTGGGTTAGTGTTTCTAATACTCCGTCTACTGATAGGGTTTTGCTTTTTCCTTCTGCTGAGTCATAGAATTTCATTCTTAATCTTCTCATTCGCTATTTCCTCCTTTTTAGATTATTTCGTAGCTTTCGTCGAAGTAATAAACCGCGTTGGTGTTTTCACAGAGTGAGACTAATCCTTGTAAGGCGGTTTTTATGTCTGCTTCTACGTCGGTGAATAAATCATAGGTTTTATACTTTTTTTCTTCTTTTCCGTCTACTATGCTTATCCAGACGATCTTTCCCTTTCTTGATTCTAAGTTCATTGCCATGTGTTACCACCTCCTGAGTGTTTTTGTTTCCTTAGACCCCTTCTGGGGTGTTTCCTGGTTTGCCTTGCTTTACTTCCCCGGGGAGAAATCATTTTTATGCTTTTTCAGGTTTTGGGAATAGTATCGCTACTACTCCGTCGATGAGTATGGAGATTATTAGATCCATAATCGGTGAGTATTTGCCTATGGATTTTAGGAATTCTCTCACCGCGTTTAGAACGATTTCTTTTTTCTTTTTGCCGTTACCAGGTACTTCCACCATTTTTACAAGGTCAGGGATTAGTCCTACTATTTCTTTCATTTTCTCACCTCCACTAATAGTATCCGTAAGAATACTTAAATTGTGGTAAATAATTGTTTACTGTTTTATCTATTCCCGCCCACCGCCCCTTGTGGAAGGGGCTTCGCCCCTTACGATCCCTGTTTAAAGGCTAAGGAGTCCCTTATGATCTCTTTTTTAAAGGCTTTGACTTTAAGATTTATTATCTATTCCCACCCACCACCCTCAGAGGATAAATTTTTGATCCACCTGGGTCAAAAAATGGGACAGTTTTGGGTCAAATTTTGACCCAGTTGTGGGTCAATTTTTGGGACAGCCTATAAGGTTTTATGTTATTAATATAAATATATTTAAAAATATATAATATATTTTTTTCTCATTTTGTAGGGAGAAAACAAAGGTGAGTCGATTTTTTATTATCTATTCCCGCCCCCCACCCCTTAAGGATTTCTTTTATTTTTTAAAAAATTATTTTTTTATTTTTTTTGCAGATATTACTATTGGGAAGAAAAAATTTTTGGAATGCTGAGGTGATTTTGTGAATGTTTTTAGCCTTTTGAACGTTTTTTTCAGGGAAAATGAGAGGGAGAAGGTTTCTTCTTCTGCCACAAAGCTTTATTTCTTTTTGATTTATGAGGCTAATAAGAGTTATTGGGAGGGACCTTTGATGTTTTCTGAGCGAAAGCTTTCTTCACTTCTTTCTTTTAGCAAGAATACGGTGTCTAAGTCTTTGAGTGAGCTTGAGGATAGGGGATTGATTACGTGCTATCCGCGAAAGGGAAACGGCCTCATGGCAAAAGAGGAAGACAGCCTCAAGCGCCCCGAAAGGGGTTCAAGGAAAGACGGCATCACGGGGAACAAGAGAGACAGCCTTACGGCAAATGTGGAGGGCAAAGAGGCTTTTTCTAGTACTTTTTGGTTTCCTGAAGTGCAATTAAGGAAGCCAGCCTCAAGCGCCCCGAAAGGGGTTCAAGGAAAGACTGCCTCACAGCAAATGAGGGAGGAGAAAAAAGAGGTTTATGATAAGGGAGGTAGCAAGTATGCCAAATTCTTCTGAGAAGCGTTGTTTTTGTAAGGATCCTGAAAATTGCCCGAGTCGCGGCATTTTAGATAATAAATATATGTGTTCGATTTTTATGAATTATTTGAATGGGAGTAGAAATTACAGGGATATTTCTCCAAAGATTTATCTTGATGCATCGTTTGATAATTTTCTTGCACTGAATGAGCATTTGAAGAAGGGTTTGCTAAAATGCCGTTACTTTGTTGAGGAGAAGTTGTGGGAAAAGGGCGTTGGTTTGATACTGTACGGAGGGTACGGTACGGGGAAGAGTAGGTTAGGTTTTACTGTGTTGAAAGAGGCCGCTGTTATGGGTTGTACTATTGGTGTCTTGGATATATTGAGGGATTTTGAGAATTTTGAAGGTGCCGATGCCGCTATTGAGAGAGCGTTTGAATCTGATTTGATTTTTATAGACGATCTTGGTGCCAAGAGTTATGATTGGATAGGTCAGAAGATAAGAATCGTTATAGACGAGGTGAATAGAAACCAAAAAAGCGTTATAATTTCTACGAACTTGAATCCAAAAGAGCTGGTTAATTTTTTGGATGATAGAACCGTTTCAAGGTTGATAGAGATCGTTCCAAAAGAAGGTTTGATTTATTTGGGCGAAGAGGATTTTAGGGTGAAAAAGAGAGAAGAGAAGGTGGCTTATTTTGAACAGATCCGTTAAGAAAATGGCTTTGGGGCTTAAGCGTATCCTGCAAAGAGAGGTCATAAATGAGGAAGACAGCCTCAAGCACCCCGAAAGGGGTTCAAGGAAAGACAGCCTCACGGCAGGTGAGGAGAGAGTTTTGTTGGATGTTTTTTTGAGTTTTATTATTCTAAGAGTATTACAAGCAAAGAGAAACAGCCTCAAACGCCCCGAAGGGGGTTCAAGGAAAGACAGCCTTACGGCAAATATGGAGGGAGATTTACAACTTTTTGGAAAGAGTGGTTCAGATTCGAATCTTTTAGGTGATTATCTTTCTGGGGTGCAATTTCTGAATAGAAATTTTGATTGTTGTTATTTAGTCGATGATATTAAAAGCAGAATTACTCACCAAACGATAGAAAAGATCAGAGATTTGTTTCAGAGTGTGAAAGATGAAGATTGGAAGAAAGAGGAGATTATTTCTTGGTCTTACGAGTACTTCAATGAAGCCAGCCTCAAGCGCCCCGAAGGGGGTTCAAGGAAAGACAGCCTCACGGCGAGTAAGGATTTAAAGGGTAAAAATGGTGTCATTTCACAGTTTTATACACCAAAATGGATAGTGGATTATTTGGTGGAAAATACGTTGGGGAAATATTACGGAGAAAACGGCCTCACGGCACACAAGGAAGACAGCCTCACGGCAAATGAGGAAGACAGCCTCAAACGCCCCGAAGGGGGTTCAAGGAAAGACAGCCTCACGGCAGGTGATGAGAAGGGAGTAGACCTTGAGGATGTTAAGGTTATAGACCCGGCTTGTGGATGTGGAAACTTTGTTATAGGGGTTTACGATAAGTTGAGAGAGATGTATCAAAATAGGAGTTACGATGATGCTTTGATTCCAAAACTTATAATTACTAAGAATTTATACGGTATAGATATCGATGAGAACGCTGTTGAAATTACGAATTTGTTGTTGAGATTGAAGGCTTTAGAAGATGGAGCATATGAGAAGTTTGAAACAAATATAGTAGCTGTTCCGAAAGAGAACAGCCTCGCAGCAAATGAGGAGAGCAGCCTCAAGCGCCCCGAAGGGGGTTCAAGGAAAGACAGCCTCACGGCAAATGAGGAAGGGCAGAATGAGTATTTGAAGAAGTTTGAAAAGATAGGAAGCTTAATGAGAAGAGAGGATGTTTTAAGTTTAAAGGAGTCAAGTATAAACGATGAACGATTGAAGAAAGCTTTAGATATTCTTTCTTTGAAATACGATATTGTTTTAACCAACCCTCCTTATTTAGATTCCTCTGATTATGATTTTGAGTTGAAGAGATATATAAACGAGGATTATAGTGAGTTTAAGAAGAATCTTTACGCCTGCTTTATTAAAAAGAGTTACGAATTAGTGAAAACAGATGGATTTATTGGTATGATTACTCCTCAAACCTTTATGTTCATTGGGAGTTATGAGAAGACAAGAAGGTTCATATTAGATAACTTTCAGATAGAAAGTTTGGTTCACTTTGGCCTTGGAGGGGTGTTTGATAACGCTTTAGTGGACACAGCGATGTTTGTTTTGAGGAGAAGTGAAGACAGCCTCAAGCACCCCGAAGGGGGTTCAAGGAAAGACAGCCTCACGGCAGATGATGAGGGGAGTTTGGGTGAATACATAAACTTGACCTCTTTTAATGGGAAAGATGCTAAGAAGAGGGCTTTATTTTCTATTTGGGAAGACAGCCTCACGGCAGGTAAGGAAGAGAAGAGAGAGGATTATCTTTCTAAGTATGTTTTTAGGGTTGATAAAAGGCTTTTTAAAAAGGTTCCGAGGTTTCCTTTCATCTATTGGGTGGATTCAGACGTTGTTCGTACCTTTGAAAACGAACCCTTAGAAAAGTTCGCCGATGCACGACAGGGGATAGCTACGGGAGATAACAAAAGGTTTTTGAGGTACTTTTGGGAAGTTAGAAGAGAGGATATTAAAGATGGAAAGAAATGGGTCCCATATGCCAAAGGTGGACCTTACAATAAATGGTATGGCAATTTGTGGTGGGTTATAGCCTTCGATGAACAGAATTACAATCTACTGTCGAAAATGGGGAATTATCTTCCAAATAGAAAGTACTATTTCAAAAAGGGTATAACTTACACGATGACAACATCGAAAGGGGCAACTTTTAGGTACCTTCCTTCAGGTTTCTTGTTCGATTGTAAAGGTAGTAGTTTGTTCTTTTCAAAAGATGAAGATATCTTTAGGTTTTTAGGCTTGCTCAATAGTAGTTTGTTTTCTTATTTGGAGAGTTTTATTGCAGGAAGTGTGGATTTGGAGGTTGGGGATTTGAAAAAGCTTCCCGTTCCACAAGGTTTGTTTGAGGGTTCTTCTGAGACTCAGGCGTTAGAAACGCTTGCTAGATTGAACGTGGCGATTAAAAAGCAGAATACCGAGATATATCCAAACGAACTGCATTTCAACGAGGAGAGTATCGATGGTGTTTCTAAGTTTTATGGTTTCATAGAGCGTAAAAACGCTCTTGATACGTATATGCTTCTTTCTGAAGGTTTGATAGATGTGCTCATAATGGAGTTGTACAGTTTGAAAGAAAGAAATTTTGAGGAGATTTATAAAACAGTGGGGATTCCTACTGCCTTTTTCCCTTTTTCTAACGGTAAAGGTGTAAAGGGTTTGCCCCCATTGAAAGAACTGTTGAAAAGCCAGTATCTTTACGAATTTGGTTTGAATGAAGCTCAACTTACCAAAATAGAAAATTTTATTAAAGAGGCTTATAATAATAAAATCAGGTCTTTAATTTCCATTATGCCTTTTGATGAAGGTGTAACCAACTATCATCGAAGAGAGCCATACGATAACTATGTGGAAAGAAAAGCAGAAGAAAGTTTTCAAAGTCCTATTTCCGTCTACAACAGTATGAGTAACCAAGATCAGATTTTAGCAAAATTAGCTTTTGTAAGAATAGATAATGGGATCCAAAGGTATCTTTTGAATTGCGAAGATGGTTTTATCCCCTTTGGGTTTTCAGTTGAAGAAGAAAATAAACTGTTATCCTCAATATTCGAAGAAAACAGCCTCACGGCAAATAAGGAGCGTTCTGAATTAGAGAGTATTGTGAAGAAAGATTTGAGAGATTATGTCTTTAAAGATTACCTAAAACTTCATGAGAAGTTTTATAAAGATAGGCCTATCGTTTGGAAGTTGGGAAATAGAGATAGAGGCTTTTTAGTTCATTATCATAACTTGAACGAAAAAACGAAGAATAATATCTTGGGATATTTGAGAAAGAGGATAAGAGAAACAGCCTCACGGCAAATGAGGAATGAGAACAAAAGTTTCAGGGATTTAATGAAGATGATAGAGTCGAAGAATTTTGAGGTGAATATAGACGATGGAGTATTGAAAAATAGAGAAATTTTTTAGTAATTCTTTATAATTCTTATGCACCTTTAACCCTTTTAAAATCGAAATCTTATTTTTGAAAATCTTTTAAAAAAAGCTGTTTTTCAACAGCTTTTATTGGTTTGTTATTTTAGCTTTTTCTAATTCTTTTTCTACTAGTTCGTTAATGTTCAACATCGGAAGATATATTGGAGGAACAAACCCAAAATTTGCGGATATTGATATTATTTTTGCTCTTGATATCTGCAATAAGCTCATTATTCCAGATTTTATTACTAGTTCTTTGAATTCGTTTTCCTTTATTTTGGGGTTGCCATAAAATCCTGCTTCTGTTTCAAGTTCTAATTTTAATACTATTTTTTTTGATTCTTTCAAATGAAATTTTATTTTTAATCCTAATGTCCCAAAGTATTCTTTTTCTTTTGGTTGGAAATTTTGTGTAACCGAAATGTCTATATTTGGTGTTAGTTTTTTGTTGTTTAGACTTTCGTCTTTTAATTCATAATTTAATTTTTTAATTATGTCATAGCACATTTGAATATTGCTCATTTTCATCTTTTTCACATCCTTTGTTAGGCAATGATAAGGTTATGCTTTGATTCCTGTGTGGCATCGATTCTAAAAATTGGTATAAATTTCGTTGCATGGCTATTTCTTCTTTTACTTCTCTTTTATCTCCAAATATTCTTATTGTATTGATTTCTTGATTTTTCAAAGAGGGGGTTAGTTTTTTTTGTATAAAATAATAGTTATTAAATTCTTTTAGGTCATAATATAATGGTTTTCTTCCAGGATTAATTGGGCTTATATTGTTTTCTGTGATAATTCTTTGGATATTTCTTATTGATTGTCCTGTCATTGTTGCTAAATCTTTTTGTGTGAAATATAATTTTTGTTCTTTTTCTTCAATGTCGTCAAATTCTTCATCATAATATAACAAGTCTTCTTTCATTTCTTTCAATATCTGTATAAACTCTTCAATTTCTTCTTTGTCTTCATATGTTTTAGGATTTGCTAAGAAATTATACAAAACTTCTTTATTTTTTGGCTTTAAATCAGAGAAAATATTTAATAATTCATGTATTTTAAGCATTGTTTTCCCTCCTTATATCCCTTTTTCATTTATTTGTTTTAATACAGATTTTCTTGATTGAAAGTATTTTTTTAAATTATCATAACTATCTTCTCTTTTCATTATATCTATATAAGTTATTATTATTTTCCCATCATTTACTACGTAATACGATAACCGGTAAGATACGCTATCATGTATGAATTTGTACGCCCTGATTCCTCTTAAATTTCCTGTTTTCATTTCACCTATTGTGTAATCATAATTTATTTCCAAGACTGATTCCAATATTTTTAATAGAAGGTTCCTATTGTTTATGTTTTTCAATGAGCGTTTGAAGATTGGGAAGGGTTGATTTTCAAGAGCTTTTATTATTTCCTCCTTTAGCTGTTTTGGGGATAATTCTTGCAAATTTTCTTCTCTTTCTCCCATTCTCTACACCTCATTATATCATTTTATTATTAAAATTCTATTAATTTTTACAACTTGTCGTTTTTTGTCGTTATTATACCTATCCTTACAGTCTATTTTACCATATAATAGATGCAAAGTGGTTTTTTAGTTTCTTAGGGTATTGAAAAATAGAGAAATTTTTTAGTAATTCTTTATATATTTTAAGCGCCTTTTACCCTTTTAAAATCGAAATCTTATTTTTGAAAATCTTTTAAAAAAAGCTGTTTTTCAACAGCTTTTATTTGGTGCGCCCAGCATGGGCAATAGCTAAGCGGTGAAAGCCCGTTGTGGGCCAGGTAGCGGGAACCACTAGTCGAAGGCAAGGGTGTCCATCGTGAGGTGGAATCTGAAGGAAGCCCAAGGCAAAGTCTCGGTCCGATGAACAAGAACCAGATACAAGGCTAAGTGGAGTGGACGAGTTTGCATTACAAAACGAAGTCCAACAGCTATCCAGAACTTCACAGAGTAAATCTGGCGGATAGATGGGATGAAAGTTATTGCACTTACCTGGGGAGATCTCAAGAACATGCTGATAAGGAAACCCATGCAGCAATGTATGGCTGAATCTTGAGAAGTCAGCAGAGGTCATAGTACTCATTGAAAGATGGGGAAGGACTGAACAACAGGAGGTTTTGAATCATGAAAGATGCGAAGGGACACGGAAAAAGCATACAACTTCGATTAGAAGGTTTCCTACATGAAGATAGGGGAGAGCCTGAAAATAATGTAGAAGCGTCGAGTATAACTTCTACGTCTGAAAGAGGAAGAAACGATGATAAAGGATGCAGTGAAGGGATGCTTGAAAAGATATTATCCAAGGATAATATGAATAAAGCATACAAGAAGGTAAAGTCCAACAAAGGAGCCCCCGGAATAGATGGGATGAAAGTAGAAGAACTCTTTGGATATCTCAGACAACATGGGAGAAGAATTAAGGCAAGAGCTCCTTGAAGGAAGGTACACCCCGAACCCAGTAAGGAGGAAAGAGATACCGAAACCGGATGGAGGGAAAAGACTACTAGGCATACCAACGGCAATAGACAGAGTAATCCAGCAATCCATAGCGCAGGAACTGATACCGATTTATGAAAAGAAATTTGTAGATAACAGCTATGGATTCAGGCCATTACGAGATGCAAAACAAGCCATACGGAAAAGCAAAGAATACCTAAACGAAGGGCACACATGGATAGTGGACATAGACTTAGAACGCTACTTTGACACAGTCAACCATGACAAACTGATGAGGATAATATCAAAAGACGTAAAAGATGGCAGAGTGATATCCCTGATAAGGAAATACCTCAAGAGTGGGGTAATGGTAAATGGGGTAGTAATAGAAACAGAAGAAGGGACTCCGCAAGGGGGACCGCTATCCCCATTACTAAGCAACATAATGCTCCACGAACTTGACGTAGAACTAACTAAAAGGGGACACAAGTTTTGCAGGTATGCAGACGATTGCAACATATACGTGAAAAGCGAGAAATCCGCATATAGGGTGATGGAAAGTATAACAAAATACATAGAGAAGAAATTAAAGTTAAAAGTGAACAGGAAGAAAAGCAAAGTAGTCAAGCCTTTGGACCTCAAATACTTAGGGTTCTCCTTCTACGTGAAAGAAGAGCAATACGAAATCAGAGTGCATGAGAAATCCATCAAAGAATTTAAAAAGAAGTTAAAAGAAGAAACGAAAAGAAGCAGTGGAAGGAGCATGACATACAGGCTGTCAAAGATAAAACAAATAATAACAGGATGGATAAACTACTATGGAATAGCAAACATGAAATCGGCAGCGGAAAGTCTTGATGGATGGCTTAGAAGGAGAATTAGGATGTGTATCTGGAAGGAATGGAAGAAAATCAAAACAAGGTATAAAAACTTAGTCAAATTAGGACTAAACACATACAAAGCATGGGAATATGCAAACACAAGAAAAGGCTATTGGAGGATCTCCAACAGCCCGATACTTTCAATGACACTAACTAATAAACACCTTAAGGAAATAGGGTTAACTTCGATCCTGGAAACGTATAACCTAAAACATCAATTCTGTTGAACCGCCGTATTCCGAAAGGTACGTACGGTGGTGTGGGAGGACGGTAGATAAATTAATTATCTACCTCCTACCCGATTAGTTATTTTAGCTTTTTCTAATTCTTTTTCTACTAGCTCATTAATGTTCAACATAGGAAGATATATTGGAGGAACAAACCCAAAATTTTGTGTTTTCAAACACGAGATGAATTCGATGTGCAAAAATTATATACATAGAGACTATATTAATTCGTTGTGTGATATAATTATAGTATACAATTATCTAACAAAGGAGAATTTAGGATGTTAAAAACATACAAGTTTAGGTTATATCTAACAAACGAACAAGTTGAGAAATTTAGCCAACATTTCGGACATACTCGATTTATATACAATTTATTCCTAGAATTCTCCAGTAATGCATATAAAAATACTAAAACGTCTATGGTTAACTACAACACATGGTGTAAAATATTGACAGTTCTTAAAAGATCTGAAAAATATCATTGGTTAAACGATGCTAACTCTCAATCATTACAACAGTCCATAAAGGATTTGGAGACTAGTTATAAACGTTTCTTCAAGAAACAAGCTAAGCATCCTAAATTTAAAAAGAAATCAAGTAGACAATCTTTTAGAGTCCCTCAACATATACAACTATATGAAAATGAAAATAACGATAAATATAGTATTCTATTCGTACCAAAGTTTAAAGAAGGTATCAAAGTAAGAGTTCATCGGAAAATAGATCCAAATGCAAAGATAAAAAATTGTATTTTCATTAAAACTCCAACAGGCAAATACTTTGTGTCTATAACATTTGAAGTAGAAGGATCTTACCCCGAAAGATATATAGACTATGAGAACTCAATTGGTATGGATATGGGATTGAAAGATTCTGTTGTATTATCCGATGGAACAAAGTATCCAGCTCCTAAAGTTTTGTCTAAGTACGAAAGGAAATTAAAACACGCATATAAAAAGTTTTCAAGCAAAGAACAAGGTTCTAAGAATTGGGACAAGGCAAAATTAGAAGTTGCTAAAGTACATGAGAAAATTAAGAATACACGAGAGGGTTTTTTACATAAACTAACGAAAGAAATCAGCGAGAACCAAGCTGATCTCTTTGTTGTAGAAACTCTCAATATAAGAGGCATGTTAAAGAATCACCACTTAGCTAAAAGTATCTCAGATTCAGGATGGTATCAATTCAAAACGTTCCTAAAATACAAAGCAGAGAGACTAGGTAAGAAAGTAATTGAGATAGGAATGTTCGAACCTTCGTCTAAGGTTTGTAGTGTATGTGGGTATAAGAATGAAGGTTTAAAACTCTCTGATAGGGAATGGGTATGTCCTGAATGTGGAACTAAACATGATAGAGATGTAAATGCTGCCGTTAATATTAGGCAGTGTGGGATAAAACAGCTAGTCGCTGTATAAACTGACTCTACCCCAGGAACTGGGGGAAGTAAAGCCTTTGGAGACTGTGTAAGACGGGCATTCGTTGCTGCAATGGTCTATGAATTAGGAAGCTTACCTCTTTAGCGGTGAGTAGTTCACAAAACGGACAACGGGTTTATCGGAATGCTTCCAGAAGGTGAAATAGTACCAACAATAGCTGAAGTTTTATCTGAGCAAGGCTACAAAACGGGCGTAATTGCAACTTCAAGAATAACTCACGCCACACCAGCAGCTTATTATGGACATACGAACGATAGAGATGCCGAACAAGTATTAGCTGAACAGTTGGTTAATAGTAACCTCACCGTTGCTTTAGGAGGCGGTTGGAGATATTTTGATCCTACACAAAGAGCCGATGGAAAAGATCTTATCTCTGTTGCAAAGGAAAATGGGTTCGATTATATTACAACTAAGCAAGAATTGATGGCATACTCTGGAGATAAAGTTTTGGGATTATTCTCTTCAAGTCATATGAATAGCGTTACAGAAAGAACACCTGCTGAGCCATTGTTACCCGAGATGACCGCCAAAGCCTTAGAGATTTTATCAAAAGATGATGCTCCTTTCTTTGTGATGATTGAAGGTTCTCAAATCGATTGGGAAGCTCACGATAACGATGTTTTTGGAATTTGGAAAGAAACGGTTGAATTTGATGAAGCAGTGAAGGTTGCTCTAGATTTTGCCAAAGAAAATCCTGATACCTTGGTAATTGTCACTGCTGACCACGAAACCGGAGGTTTGGGTTTGTCATCAGGTGGATACACGATGGATTTGGAAATGGTTAGAGATTATCAAAAAACTACGGATTGGGTTGTAGCTAATTCTCAAGATATGGAAGAACTAAAATCCAACGTGAAAGAGTATTATGGATTTGATTTGTCAGAAGAAGAAGTCGCTTATTTGGAATCCGCTAAAAACAAAGTGGATGCTTTAGGAGAGATTACAAGCGCAAGAGCAAGTATTGGCTGGACAACACATGATCATACTGGTGCGTTGGTACCTGTATTAGCTTATGGACCTGGTGCTGAGGAGTTCGTTGGTGTTATGGATAACACAGACCTTCCTCGAAAAATAGCTTGTTTGTTGGGGGTTGAACTTTCTTACCCTGTAGAGAATGTACCAAATAATTAAACGTGCCTAATAATTAAAATTAAAGGGCTGATATGATCAGCCCTTTAATTTTTTAATAGCTTGATGACTTCGTTTTCTAAACTTTCGAGATCTATATTTTCTTCGTTGTCTAAGAGATTGAAGACCGCCTTTAGTACTATAATTCTTGGGTATTTTTGTATTAGCGTTTTAACAGGGTCATCTTGGTTTTTTAGGCTTTCAACGTTGTTGCTCATTTCATAAATTGCTCCTTTAAGAAGTATTTATCCCTCCAAAAACCACAATAACAGATGAAAATTGTCTTTGTTAGAAAAAGTATTGACAAATGTTTTTTTAAATGCTATAATAATCTACGTAAATGGGCTCGTAGCTCAGTTGGTTAGAGCTTCCGGCTCATAACCGGGTGGTCGGTGGTTCGAATCCACCCGAGCCCACCAATAAAAGCCAAGGGTTCCTTGGCTTTTATTTTTTTATACACTTCAATTTTACTATTTTTAACAGCTTTTGTCAACTTTTTTCACAAACTTATCTTCCAAAAGAAATGGTATAATTAGATTAACAGAGAAAACTCTTCACCAATCTTATAGGCTAGCTGCAGGGGTAAAGGACAAAAAAATCTTTTCCTTATGGTTGAAAAGCTGGGAAAGGACCGCAGGTCCCTCTTCCTTGTGGGCGGGCAGCGGGGGAAGGGCGCTATAAAATTCATTATACTTGAGCTAAAAGAAATGGAGGTGCCAAAAAATGTTTAACACATTAGAAGAGATAGCAAAAAGAGAAAGAGAAAAAGCTAAATTGGAAGGAAAACTTGAAGAAAGGGAAAGATTTATAGAATTCATCATAAAAAACCTAAGCAAAAGATTTGGTGACCAATTAACCGAAGAGATAAAAGATAAGATAAGAAAAACGGATGAAAAAACGATAGATTACATAGGAGACAATTTATTAGAAATAACCATAGAAGAACTAAAAGATTTAGTAAAGTAGTCGTAGAAAGGTAATTCTATACCAATCTCAAGAATTTGAGATATAATTCTGCTTTTAAAAAATATCACTCCTTTGTTGTGATTGTTTCAATGAGGAGTGATATTTTTTTGCCTCCTGACATTGGCTGTTATGACAGAACATTTATTCATGCCTGTTTTAGAATTCTTACGTTTTTGTAACTGTCAAATTTGCCTATCGGCTCTTTTTTGGCTCAATTGACTCATTATTGGCTCTTTTTTGGCTCAATTGATAATATATTTGTCTTTTAGCTTCCCGCTGCATTATAACTATTCCTTTATCAACAAGATTGCGAAGAGCTCTTGTCGCTGTTGGTTTTGATGTTTTATTTAACTCTTGATACGGACGCGGACGGACTGCGAGGCAAAGGGACGCTATAAAATTCATTATACAAGAGTTATATGTTGAGATAACACACCTTCAAAAAGATATGGTATAATTAAATTGACAAACAAAATCTAACAAAAAAGAGAGGCCAGACATGAATGAATTAGTGCACAATCCTCACGATCGATTCTTCAAACTAATTTTCAGTGACATAAGGATAGCTCGAGATTTCTTATGGAACTATCTCCCTCAAGAAGCTGTAGAAATAGTAGACCTGGATTATTTAATTCCTGAAAACAACAGTCATGTTGATGAAAACCTAAGAGAAAGCCTCTCGGATATGTTGTATAAAACAAAGATAAAAGGACAAGATGGCTATATATACATTCTGATGGAACACAAAAGCTACATTGAAGGGAAAGTAATCTTTCAACTGTTGAGATATATTACGAGCATCTGGGAAGAAAAATACGATCCCAAAACAAAAAAGGTACCAATAATAATACCGATGGTAATATACCATGGAAGAGAAATCTGGAACGTAGAAACGAATTTATTAAATATGGTGCAAGGGATAGAAGATTTACCAAATGAACTAAAAACATACTTACCTACATACCGATATGAAATATGTGATTTCTCGATCAAAAGGAAAAAAAGGATAATAGGATTAACAGCGATGAAAGTTGCAATAGAAGCAATGAGAGCAGGAACGGCAATGACCAAAGAAGAATTTAAAGAAAGATTAAGAAGGGTATTTGAATACATAAAACAACTACCAGAAGAAGAGGTACATGAATGGTTTGAAGAGTGTATGATCTACTTACTAAACGTAAGGGAAGATGTAACGATAGAGGAGATATTAAAAGTACAAAAAGAAATAATGCCTGGAAGGGGTGAAATAGTTATGACGATAGCTGAAAAGTTGAGAAACGAAGGAATGGAAAAAGGGAAAATTGAAGGTGAAAGGAAAGGAAAACTTGAAGGAGAAAGAGAGTTCGCAATTAGAATATTAAGCAAAAGATTTGGTAACCAACTAACTGAAGAAATAAAAGATAGGATAAGAGAAGCAGACGAAAAAACGATAGATTATATAGGAGATAACTTGTTAGAGATAACCATAGAAGAACTAAAAGATTTAGTAAAGTAGTCGTAGAAAGGTAATTCTATACCAATCTCAAGAATTTGAGATATAATTCTGCTTTTAAAAAATATCACTCCTTAGTTGTGATTGTTTCAATGAGGAGTGATATTTTTTTATGTCCTGTCGTTGATTGCCGGAACAGAACATTTATTCATGCCTGTTTTAGAATTCTTACGTTTTTGTAACTGTTAAATTTGCCTATTGGCTCTTTTTTGGCTCAATTGGCTCATTATTGGCTCTTTTTTGGCTCTTTTTTGGCTCAATTGATAATATATTTCTCTTTTAGCTTCCCCTTGCATTATAACTATTCCTTTATCAACAAGATTGCGAAGATCCCTTGTCGCTGTTGGTTTTGATGTTTTATTTAACTCCTGATATTCCTTATTAGTAATCTTTCCCTTTTCTTTTACATACTTTACTGCCTTGATTTGCCTTTCATTTAACCCAATTTTTCTTAAATTATCTTCTGTATAAATGTCTTTATAGAAATAAACTGCAAAACCGCCAAACTCCTCTTTAAATTCTGGTTCAGGTAATCCTGCTTTTTACATTCATCAATAATTTTTATGGTTCCTCTACCCCAGGCCTCTATTAATCCAGCTTTGAAAAACACATCTGCCAATAACTCATTTCTTGGATAAGATGAATGGTTTTTCTTTAATTCCTCAACGTTAATTTCTTTTGGAAGTGTACCAACATTCCAGAGAATTATTTTATCAGGATAAATTTTTAACTGAGTATGTGGACCAATATAATCTCTATGTATAACCGAATTAATTATGGCTTCTCTCAATGCTTCTTCTGGATATTCAAGTTCTTCTTTACGATAAATTCCTTCAAATCTTATTTCAGATATAAGATATTTTGTTCGCAACAACTCCATTGTTTTTTCTACCTGCTCAAAGAGATTTCCTTCAATATCATCAGAACTTATAATATCTGTATCCGTCAAGAATTTACCCACTTTTATGTAGGAGCTTGTCCAGATTTTTTTTGGATTTTTACCGAATAACAAAAGGGCAGCCCTTGTTAATTTACCATTTTTAATCAAATTTAATTTTTCAAGTACCTTTATTGGCTCATTTTCATCTTTTACAAATGGAATTCTTTTTATCGCGATTTGTTTGAATTTTTCAATTGTTTCATAATTTATATCCTCAATAGAAGCGTTTCCCTCAGTATACTCTTCCCAGTGCTTACCTGAATTGGATATTAGAAACCTGGTCAGGTCCTTGCCTTTTAGTTCCTGAATTGTGCTTCCGCTTCTAACATAAAATCTCCCATTATAAGAAATTGGTGCATAGGAATGCTCAACTTCTATTACAATTATTTCCTTACCGTTTTTCTTTTCTAATCGGACACTTGGTATAATGCCAAGGATATCCCTTAATTTATTAGGTAAATCCTCAAGTAATTTCTTAGAGTCTTTAACGCCAACAGGCTTACCATTATCATCAACTCCGATGAGCAATCTTCCACCGTCGGTGTTTGCAAAGGCACAAATCGATTTTATATATTCGTCCCGCCATGAGGACTTGAATTCGGTTGTATGAGATTCAACTAATTCTAAATCCATATTTCTTTTCTCTTTTTTCAAAGGCTTCTTTCCCACCTTTTAATATTTCGCAAACGTGTTCTCTAATTCCTTGTCAAGTTCTAGGAATAGAATAAGAAGTGTTAACCACATGATAAGTTATTAAGTTCGCTGGCATTAAATTTAATAGAATAATTTATGCGATTCTCTACCAAAAAGTGTCTGCTTAACTTTCTCAAAAATGCAAAAAAGTAACATAAATAAAATATCATAACTTTGTTAAATTTTTATTAATTTCTTTATATGCAACAACATTATTGGTACCTATTCAGTCTAACGCTGCCAAGGATGGCTTGAGAAAAATGTTGACAAACTGCAACAATTGAAAGGACGGTAGATTTAGTTAAGGAAAGTTTTTTGAGTTATAATATCTGTATATAAGTATGTCCTTATGGACGAGCTGCTGGGTTAAATGGACAGGAGGTTTCTTCCTTAGAAGGGTGGGGAGCGTGGCAAAGGGGCGCTATAAAACTTATTATACTTGAGTTAGAAGAAATGGGGTGCCAAGATGGACACATTAGAAGAGATAGCAAAAAGGGAAAGAGAAGAAGCTAGATTGGAAGGTGAAAGAAAAGGGATACTTGAAGAAAGAAAAAGATTTATTGAATTCATTATGAAAAGCCTAAAAAAAACATTAGATAACCATTTAACCGAAGAATTAAAAAATAACCAATTAACCGAAGAGTTAAAAGATGAGATAAGAAAAGTGGATGAAGAAACGATAAACTACATAGAAGATAATTTATTAAAAATGACAATAGAGGATGTAGAAAAAATTAAGATCTCCAATGTATTTGAAATATTAGAAAAAATGGTTATAATGGACAGTGGAATAGCTAAATTAGATGGTTTACGAGAAGGTTTTAAACAAGGAATAATCGAAGGCGAAAGAAAAGGTATTAAAAAAGGAAAACTTGAAGAAAGAAAAGAAATGGCTATAAAGTTATTAAGTAAACGATTTGAAAAAGATTTTACAAAAGAGATGAAAGAAAAGATAAAAGAAGCTGAAGAAGGAAGAGTAAACCAAATAATCGACAATATATTTGAAATAACTATAGAAGAACTAAAAGAGTTATTGAAGTAGTTGTAAGTAGACGAAACCCTCCCCTCTTCCTTAATAGTAAGGAAGTGAGATCTAAGGAGCTGCAGGTCTCTTCCTTAAATGTGCGGGCTGTTTTAGGTGAAGCCCTTTTCCTACTTCTTTAGAAGGGTGGGTTACACCTTCAAAAACATATGGTATAATTAAATTGACAAAGAAAACACTTCACCAATTTTATAGGCTGTCAGCGGGGTGAAGGACAAAAGAATCTTTTCCTTGTGGGCGGGGAGCGGGGGAAGGGCGCTAAAAACAAACAAAAAATAAACCAAAAGGAGAAGCTTATGTTTAATCCAATAAAAGATTCGATATTCAAAGAATTATTTGAAGACAGAACCGTATTCTATGACTTCCTAAAAGCCTTTCTACCAAAAGAGATAACAAAACAAATTAAAGAGACAGATTTAAAACGTGAACAGACTGAACTAATAGGCAAAGACTTCTCCATCAAAAGATCGGACATACTATACAAGATAGAAAAAGGAAACGCCCCGAAGGGGGTTCAAGGAAACGGTCAAGATATATACATATACTTATTGTTAGAGCATCAAAGTAAAGTTGACCAACTTATGGCATTCAGGATGTTGGCATATAAGGTAAGAATATGGGAACGATATGTGAATAGTCACAAAAAAGAATCAGAACAAAAAGGATTCAAACTACCAGTCATAATAGGGATGGTCTTTTACGATGGAAAAGCGAAGTGGACATCACCAATGGATGTAAAAGAGAAGATAACAGAGATAAAAAACAT
>NZ_JGVT01000003.1:125082-130006 GCF_003665005.1 Petrotoga sp. Shatin.DS.tank11.9.2.9.3 | reverse complement strand
ACATTAGAAGAGATAGCAAAAAGAGACAGAGAAAAGGCTAAATTGGAAGGTGTAAAAGAAGGTGAAAGGAAAGGAAAACTTGAAGAAAGAAAAGAATTAATCATAGAAATTCTAAACCAAAGGTTTGGAGAAGATTTCGATAAAAGTTTAGAAGAAAAGATCAGAAAAGCAAATGAAGAAACTATAAACCAAATAAAGAAAAATATTCTTAGTATTACATTAGAAGACCTAAAAGAAATATTGAAGTAGTTGTAGAAGGTAGATTTTTGAGTATTTAAAATAGATATCACTCCTCTTTTTTGCTTTAGGAGGAGTGATATCTCTTTAATATTTTTATTAGCGTCCTTCCCCCGCTCCCCACCCGTGAGGAAAAGGATATTTTTATTAACGCCCTTTCACCATGTAACCCACCCGTGAGGAAAAGGAATTGTTGCACCTTTAAACTACAGCTCGCCCGCTGCAGCTGCGCCTTAAACTTCGCAATTATGCTTGTCAAGAAAATACCTGAAGGATGTATTTCTGTGCTTTCCTGTTTCTATGTTAAAGCACTTTAGAATTTCTTGCATGAAATCTATCTTGGAATCGAACTTTCTTGGGATTAAATTATTAAATTGTTCTTTAGTAACATTGTCTGTAGCTTTTGAATAACGAATGCCAAGCCTTTTAGAAGACTTATCATCTAATACGGCAAGGTACCAACTTTCTATTTCTCTTATTACAACTATTATCCTATCTTTGTCAATCTCCTTGAATTTACTTTGTATATATTGTTTTCTTGCTGTTACACATGGTGTACGGTCAATATCTGATACAAAGATATAATCCGCACTCAATGCTTTAATGCTTTCAAGAAATTTACTAACCTTCTCCTTTTTCTGTTGTGCATATTTCCATACTTTAACTAATTCGTATTTCCCCTCAAAGAGAGGAGTAATTATTTTCTCAAAGAATCTTTTATCATCGTCCCCTTCGACGAGAATGTATAACCTTTTATAGGCCATGATTATGCCTCCAGGAGATCTTGTACATAGAGCTCTTCAATTCCTATCTCATTTTTTAAGAATGTTTTTACCTCTTCTTTCTCAACAGGTCTGGAAATGGTGGAAAAGCCTTCTTTATCTCGAGAGATAAGCAGAATGCTTTCTAAATCTGTATGCCTCACCATCTCCGGGTTGTGGGTGGTAACAATAATTTGCTTCTTCTGTGATGCCTCTTTCAACATCTGCACAACACCGGAAATAAGAGATGGGTGTATATTTCTTTCGGGTTCTTCAATTATAGTTAGTAATTTTTTTTCAAAATATAAGGCAATAATCAGGGCTGTAATATTTATGGTTCCGTCGGAAATCAAAGGAGCAGGCAAGTATTGATTTTGAGCATATACTTCTTCCAATTTAAAAAGTAACGACTTGTCAGCAAATTTCTCTATATCCAGTTTGTTTACAAAAGGCAAAAGGTTCCTCACTAAGTTAGAGAGTTTCCTTTCCTTTTCCTTGTCTTCTAAAATGTTTTTGAGAACGATGGCTAAATTCTCGCCGTTTTCTTCCAATTCCATCTTTCCAGTAATTGGCACTGCCTTTTTAGGAAGCTTAGGGTCAAAATCGTATATTGAAATACTACTGAAAATTGCCTCTGATGGAGGAAATATGAATGGGAATAAAGGAAGTTCGATGAGAAGGGTTTTGGGTGGTATTTTTTCTTCTCTTAAGATTCGTGGGAATACATCATCCTTTGTTATCGGCAACTCAGGGGGTAACTTTAAGTCGACCTTAAGTTTCCCCTCAACGTTGGAAAAAAGAATCTCACCTTCCCCAAGTTCTTCTTTGCCCTTTGTCTTTTCCTTTGGCCTTTCTAATCTAACGAATTTACATTTCTGAGTTATTTTGTCCTCAACAATTTTAAATCCCGACCCTGTCTTATTAAAATTAATAGTAAACTTATAAATCGTTTCATATGTTATCATCCCTAATGGCCCTTTTTCTTTCTTTTTTATCGCTCTTCTAAACTCTTGATCAGAAACAACTTCTAATGAAAAATCCTCGGACGGACCAATATTTATATTCCTGAGATATTCACTGCCCCCTTGCATAGAAATTGCATTATCCAACCCATGCTTTACTATATCCCTTAAGAACTCAAAGATCCGTATAAAATTTGATTTTCCAGAAGCATTAGCACCAATTAGAAGATTAAACTTTCCTAATTCTACTTCTAGATCTTTGAAACTCTTGAAATTTTTCACTCGTATTCTTTTTATGGCCATGGCTTAACCTCCTCTGCCTAATCATATTATATCAAAATTTCTCTTATTTTTTTCAAACTTTATGGGCACGGGCAAAGCCTTCCCACCTGCTGGGTTAGGGACCCCGCAAGTCCCTTCCATAAAAGGGAAGGCAGCGCAGCGAAAGGGTAAAGGTCCTACTTCCTTTTGAGTGAGGAGCGGGGTGAAAGGACAAAAGAATCTTTTCCTTATGGGAGCGGAGCCGGATAAGGGCGTTATTAAGGCCCTTTCCTAATAAGTTCAGAGCGGGGTGAAAGGCCACTAACAAAGATCCTTTTCCTAATGGGTGGGGAGCGGGGGAAGGGCGCTATAAAGCTCATTATACAGAAGTTATGTGATAAAATAGCACACCTTCAAAAAGAAATGATATAATTAAGTTAACAGAGAAAACTCTTCACTAATTCTATGGGCGGGCAGCGGGGCGAAGGGGCGCTATAAAGCTCATTATACTTGAGTTAGAAGAAATGGGGGTGCCAAGAATGGACACATTAGAAGAAATATCAAAAAGGGAAAGAGAAGAAGCTAGATTGGAAGGTAAACTTGAAGGAAGAAAAGAATTTGAAATTAGATTGCTCAGCAAACGATTCCGTAGAAGATTAACTAAAGAGTTAAAAGCTAAGATAAGAGAAGCAGACGAAAAGACGATAGATTACATAGGGGATAACTTGTTAGAGATAAGCATAGAAGAATTAAAAGAAAAACTGAAATAGTTGTAGAAGGCTGATACTAATATCAAGTATAAGGTTTATAATTCTGCTTTTAAAAAATATCACTCCTTTGTTGTGATGGTTTCAATGAGGAGTGATATATTTTTGTCTCCTGACATTGGATGTTATGACAGAAGATTTATTCATGCCTGTTTTAGAATTCTTACGTTTTTGTAACTGTCAAATTTGCCTATTGGCTCTATTTTGGCTCAATTGGCTCTATTTTGGCTCAATTGATAATATATTTGTCTTTTAGCTTCCCGCTGCATTATAACTATTCCTTTATCAACAAGATTGCGAAGATCTCTTGTCGCTGTTGGTTTTGATGTTTTATTTAACTCTTGATACGGACGAAGGGCCGCTAAAACTCATTATATATAAGTTATATGATAAAATAACACCTTTCAAAAACATATGGTATAATTAAGTTGAATAACACAAATCTAACAAAAAAGCGAGGTCAAAGATGAGTGAATTAAACAATCCACACGATGCTTTCTTCAAAAAACATTTTGGTAACATAAAAATAGCTCAAAATTTCTTAGAAAACTATCTACGTTTGCTGCTTTGTGCAAACGATTTTTTTTAAATGATTTTGAATTTGGACTTGATTTCGGGGATCTTAAGGGGCAAGCCCCTTAATGATTACAGCTATGTGGATGAAGATTTAAAAGAAAGTCACTCAGACATGTTGTACAAAACGAGAATAAATGGAAAAGATGGATACATATACATTCTCTTTGAACACAAAAGTTACAACGATCCTCGTGTACTTCTACAACTTTTAAAATACATACTCAGGATATGGGAGGAAAAATACAACACTAAAACGAACAAATTACCTATAATAATACCACTAGTAATATACAATGGAGAAAACAAGTGGAATATAGAGACCAAGTTAATAAATCTCATAGAAGGAATAGAAGAGTTACCAGAAATAATGAAACAATACATACCCACTTACCAATATGAGATATATGATTTCTCACCGGAAGAAAAATTAGGTATAGTAGGGTTAGCAAATTTAAAGGCGATATTACAAACGACAAGGGTGGCAAGAGTAAGAAGGGGAGAAAAGTTTGATGAAGAATTAAGAAGGGCATTTGAACTTCTTGTTGGGATAAAAGACAAAAAGACGTTTAATGAATTATTTGAATCGTGTATGTTGTATTTAATGTATACAAGGGACGATATAAACATAGAAAAGGTAAAAGAAGTAGCAAAAAAGGTAATGGATGAAAGGGGTGAATTGATAATGACGATAACAGAAAAGTTAAAGAATGAAGGAATGGAAAAAGGTATTGAAAAAGGTAAACTTGAAGGAGAAAGAGAATTAATCATAGAAATTCTCAATCAAAGGTTTGGAGAAGATTTCGATAAAAGTTTAGAAGAAAAGATCAGAAAAGCAAACGAAGAAACTATAAACCAAATAAAGAAGAACATTCTAAGTATTACATTAGACGAACTAAAAGAGTTATTGAAGTAGTTGTAAGTAGACGAAACCCTCCCCTCTTCCTTAATAGTAAGGAAGTGAGATCTAAGGAGCTGCAGGTCATTTCCTTAAATGGGCGGGCTGTTAAGCGAAGTCCTTTTCCTACTTCTTTAGAAGGGTGGGTTACGCCTTTCAAAAACATATGGTATAATTAAACTAGACAACCAAAAAATAAACCAAAAGGAGAAGCTTATGTCTAATCCAATAAAAGATTCGATATTCAAAGAATTATTTGAAGACAGAACCGTATTCTATGACTTTTTAAAAGCCTTTCTACCAAAAGAGATAACAAAACAAATAAAAGAAACAGATTTAAAACGTGAACAAACTGAACTAATAGGCAAAGACTTCTCCATCAAAAGATCGGACATACTATACAAAATAGAAAAAAGAAACGGTCAAGATATATACATATACTTATTGTTAGAGCATCAAAGTAAA